>NZ_JASCPP010000093.1:0-27403 GCF_029959745.1 Pseudomonas sp. PS01298
GCGTTGGGCTGCGAAGCAGCCCCAAAACCCTCCACCTCGGAGTCTCTGAAAAACTACGGTGACCTGATTGGGGCTGCTGCGCAGCCCAACGCGGGTGCAAGCCCGCTCGCCACAAGGTGCCTGTGCAATAAGCGCGCTCATCCCAGCCCAATAGCTACCACGCTCCCCTGCTTTTACCCCTTAATCACCCCCATCAATAGTGCTACCCAGCGCGGCGCACTGCTCATATTATCCACATCATAAACCCCGTCTTTCGTGGAGTGCCCCCATGCCTGTCCAAGCCTTGTTCAAACCGTTCCAGCTCGGCGCACTGCAGCTGTCGACCCGCGTGGTCATGGCGCCGATGACCCGCTCGTTTTCCCCCGGTGGCGTGCCCAATTCCAAAGTGATCGAGTACTACCGTCGCCGTGCCGCGGCCGGCGTCGGCCTGATCATCACCGAGGGTACTGTGGTCGGCCACAAGGCTTCCAATGGCTATCCCAATGTCCCGCATTTCTATGGAGAAGCGGCACTCGCCGGCTGGAAGAAAGTGGTCGATGCCGTGCACGCCGAGGGCGGCAAGATCGTCCCGCAGCTGTGGCACGTGGGCAGCGTACGTCGCATCGGCACCGAGCCTGACGCCAGCGTGCCGGCGTACGGCCCGATGGAAAAACTCAAGGACGGCAACGTGGTCGTGCATGGCATGACCGTCGAGGACATCCAGGATGTCATTGCCGCCTTCGCCCAAGCCGCCAAGGATGCCCAGGGCATCGGCATGGACGGCGTGGAAATCCACGGCGCCCACGGTTACCTGGTCGACCAGTTCTTCTGGGAAGGCAGCAATCAGCGCACTGACGAATACGGTGGCAGCCTGGCCAACCGTTCGCGCTTTGCCATCGAGCTGATCCAGGCCACCCGCGCCGCCGTGGGCCCGGACTTCCCGATCATCTTCCGTTTCTCGCAGTGGAAGCAGCAGGACTACACCGCGCGCCTGGTGCAAACCCCCGAAGCATTGGGGGCGTTCCTCAAGCCTTTGTCCGACGCCGGCGTGGATATTTTCCACTGCTCTACCCGCCGTTTCTGGGAGCCGGAGTTCGAAGGTTCCGACCTTAACCTGGCCGGCTGGACGCGCAAGCTTACCGGCAAGCCAACCATCACCGTCGGCAGCGTCGGCCTGGATGGCGAGTTCCTGCAGTTCATGGTCAATACCGACAAGGTCGCGCAACCGGCGAGCCTGGAAAAGCTGCTGGAACGCCTGAACAACGACGAGTTCGACCTGGTGGCCGTCGGCCGTGCATTGCTGGTCGATCCGGATTGGGCGCTGAAAGTGCGCGAAGGTCGTGAAGGCGACATCCTGCCGTTCAGTCGTGAGGCGCTAACGACGCTGGTGTAAGCCATCAGGGGCAAGGGTGACCGGCGGATGTATCCGCCGGTCGTGTTTCAACTCACGGCGTCTAGATCGTCCGGCCAATCTTTTGTAGCGTGCTGGAAGTTCTGATTTTGCTTTTGGCTGATGTCCTCATAATTGATGCTCTGAGAGCCTTGCCCTTGCGATCCGTACTCAATGCTGGACGCTGCTGACTGTTGGGCTGGCTCGTCAGAGGGCGCAGCTTGATCGTTTTGAGGATAGTTCCAGGCTGCAGCCTGTGTATTGCCAATTGCGCCAACGCCCATTGGTATCTCCATGTGTTATTGATTTGATAGGGGGGGCTCGAAACCATCTCTCGGTTCCAAGACCTCTTTATGTGGGATGCAGGTGGGATAGGGTTCCAGGCCCGCGTGGTCTTTTTGGACGGGAGGAGGCAGGCAAGGCGTTGTGGTGGGCTAGGACGATGTCACGGCGGCCAGGTTCTGCGTCAGATCAGGCGTGAAGTCGCCGCTATCGACACGTCCTCACCACAGGCGCTGCGCAGTTGTCCTTCAAACTGCTCGATAATCGCCGGCCAGCCCTGGCGGCTCGCATGTTGGCGCGCATTCAGTCGGGCCCTGCGCAAGGTCTCGCGTTCTTCCAGCAGCCAGATCGCGGCATCGCAAAATGCATCCTCATCCCCAGGCATCGCCAGCACGCCGTTGTAGCCATGGCGAATATGCTGGGTGGCGGCCGCCTGGTCGTAGGCGACCACGCCGAGCCCGGAGGCCATGGCTTCCAGCACCACGTTGCCGAAGGTTTCGGTCAGGCTGGGGAACAGGAACAGATCCCCTGAGGCGTAATGCCGGGCCAACTCTTCGCCACGCTGGGTGCCGCAGAACACGGCGTCAGGGAGCTCCCGCTCGAGCAGCGCGCGTTGCGGACCGTCACCGACGATGACCAGCTTCAGGCGGCGCCACGGGTAGGTCGCCTGCACTGCATCAAAGCAGCGCTTGAGCAGGCCGAGGTTTTTCTCCTGGGCCAGGCGCCCGACGTGCAGCACTGCGATATCGTCGTTTTCCAGGCCCCAGCTTTCGCGCAGGGCACTGTCGCGCCTGGCCGGATGGAACAGCTGGCTGTCGACGCCGCGCGACAACATCCCCAGCCGCTCGAAATGCCGGCGCTCCAGTTCCAGGCGCTGGCTGGCGCTGGGGACCAGGGTCAGGGTCGAACGGTTGTGGAACCAGCGCAGGTAGTGAGTGACCATGCGGCTCAGCAGGCTCAAGCCGTACTGGTTCGAGTACTGCTGGAAATTGGTGTGAAAGCCGCTGACCACGCTGATCCCCAGGCGCCGCGCGGCACGCAATGCCGACAGTCCCAGCGGGCCTTCGGTGGCGATGTACAGCACGTCCGGGCGCTGGCGCGTCCAGCGGCGCAGCAATTTGTGCATCGACGACTGGCCCCATTGCAGCCCTGGATACCCCGGCAACGGCCAGCCGCGGCACAGCAGCAGGCCATCGTCGCTGGGACGGCTCTGGTCCGCGCCCTGGCGCGGGCGCACCAGTTCGACCTGATGGCCGCGCGCGCGCAAACCGTCGCACAGGCGGCCAAGGGTATTGGCCACCCCGTTGATCTCTGGCGGGAAGGTTTCGGTGATCAGGGTGATGTGGAGCGAGGCTGTCGTCATGATCCACAGTGTCGCCGTGGGCCATGTCGTCATTGTGTCATCCAGATGATGGATTTATGACTTGGCGATCTGCTGCGCCGCCATTGCCTCGGCGCCTTGCTCACGCACCCAGAACAACGTGGCGCCGGCCACCGCCGCCGGCATCATCAGCAGGTTGACCACCGGCACCAGCAGCACCAGGTAGACGATGCCGCCGAAGCTCATGCTCTGCCAGCGTTTCTGGCGCAGCCAGGCGAGCATTTCGTTCCAGCCCAGCTTGTGGTTGTCGGCCGGGTAGTCGATGTACTGGATCGCCATCATCCACACGCCGAACAGCAGCCACAGCGGCGCCGCGATCAGGTTGACCACCGGAATGAACGACAGGATAAACAGGCCGATGGCCCGTGGCAGGAAATAGCCCAGCTTGCGCATTTCCCGGGCCAGGGTACGTGGGACCATCGCCACCAGCTCGCCCCAACTGAACGGGGGGAAGTCATCGGTACCGCGCACCACCACTTCGACCTTCTCGGCCAGAAAGCCGTTGAACGGCGCGGCGATGATATTGGCGAGCATGGTGAAGGTGAAGAACACCATCAGCACCACCAGCACCACGAACAGCGGCCACAGGATATAGCTGAGGAAACTCAGCCAGCCGGGCAGCGTCGGCATCAGCGTGTCGACCCACAGGCTGAACTGATGGCCGGCAAAATAGATCAGGCCGACGAACAGCACCAGGTTGATCGCCAAGGGCAGCAGCACAAACAGGCGCAGGCCGGGGCTCAGGACCAGTTTGAGGCCTTCTCGCAGGTATTGCGGGCCGGAAAGAGCGGGGGCGGGCATGGAGAACTCCGAGCAGGATGACGAACGCGCCGACCTTACCGGCTTTGCATCGACGGCGAAAGCGTGGCCGGTGTGACGACATCAACGGTAACAAAGGCGTCGATTAATCGATCTGACTGCATAGAGACCCGCTATGAGCTGGATTGTTATTGCGTATTTCCTTAATCTTGCCCCCCTCGATACGCTGCACCCATTATTTTTCAGGGCCTGCGAGTTCAAGCCTTCCCCAAGTGCTTCGTGGTCCCTTTTTTATTCCAGCCGCCTTGTTGTCCGGGCGGTCGACAGGAGTGAGTCATGTCTGATACCCGTCATTCGCGAGTGATTATTCTCGGTTCCGGCCCTGCCGGTTACAGCGCTGCCGTCTACGCTGCCCGCGCCAACCTCAAGCCGCTGCTGATCACCGGCATGCAGGCGGGCGGTCAGTTGACCACCACCACCGAAGTCGACAACTGGCCGGGCGATGTCCACGGCCTGACCGGCCCGGTGCTCATGGAGCGGATGAAAGAGCACGCCGAGCGTTTTGAGACCGAGATCGTCTTCGATCACATCAACCAGGTCGATTTCTCGAAAAAGCCTTACAGCCTGACCGGCGACAGCGGCGTGTACACCTGTGACGCGCTGATCATCGCCACCGGTGCCAGCGCCCGTTACCTGGGCCTGCCGTCGGAAGAAGCGTTCATGGGCAAGGGCGTTTCCGCCTGCGCGACCTGCGACGGTTTCTTCTACCGCAACAAGCCGGTCGCCGTGGTCGGTGGTGGCAACACCGCCGTCGAAGAGGCGCTGTACCTGGCCAACATCGCCAGCACCGTGACCCTGGTTCACCGTCGCGAGACCTTCCGCGCCGAGAAGATCCTGATCGACAAGCTGCACGCCCGTGTCGCTGAAGGCAAGATCATCCTCAAGCTCAATGCCACCCTGGACGAAGTCCTCGGCGACAACATGGGCGTGACCGGTGCCCGCCTGAAAAACAACGACGGCAGCTTCGACGAGCTGAAAGTCGACGGCGTGTTCATCGCCATCGGCCACACCCCGAACACCTCGCTGTTCGAAGGCGTGCTGGAGGCCAAGGACGGTTACCTGGTCGTACAGGGCGGCCGTGAAGGCAACGCCACGGCGACCAACATCGAAGGCATCTTCGCCGCCGGTGACGTGGCTGACCACGTGTACCGCCAGGCCATCACCTCGGCTGGCGCCGGTTGCATGGCCGCCCTGGACGCCGAGCGTTACCTCGACGGCCTGCAGAACGCTTCGTTCTGAACCCGTTGAAATGAAAAAACCGGCTGCGAGGCCGGTTTTTTTATGCGCGGGATTTGACGATCCAGCGCTATCTCAACGTGGTAATCCAATCCCTGTGGGAGCTGGCTTGCCGGCGATAGCGGTGTGTCAGTCACCGACGTCATCGCAGGCAAGCCTGCTCCCAGATTAAATCGGGTTTGCAAATTGAATCAGCGGCGCGTCAATGGCTGCTGAGTGAACTTCACACCGGCCAATCCATGCTCGATCAGTGCACGAATGTTGCCGTGGTCACTGCCCTCTGGCGTGGCCAGTACCGAACGGTAGTGCTCACCAAACGCGAGTAACGCTTCCTGATCGCTCAAGCCTTCCAGCAGGGCCAGGCCCAGGGTCTTGCACGAGCCTTCGTTCTGGCCGGCGGCGTTTTCCACCGGGCCGTTGGTGAAGGCCTGTGGTTGGTAGTCGTAGCCAGCAGCCACAAAAGCCAGGGTATCGGCGAAGACGTGTTCGCCACTGTTGAGGCTGGCGCGCAGGGTGTTCAGGTCAGTCATGGGTTTTTCCTTTGGCGAACGCCGCCTGTTGGTCGGCGCTGGCTTCTTTCTGGTATTGGGCTTTCCACTCGGCGTACGGCATGCCGTACACCACTTCACGCGCGTCATCGAGGCTCAGCTCGATGTGGCGCTCATCGGCCTCGGCCTTGTACCACTTGGACAAGCAGTTGCGGCAGAAACCGGAGAGGTTCATCAGGTCGATGTTCTGCACATCCTTGCGGCTGTCCAGGTGCGCCACCAGCCGGCGGAAGGCGGCGGCTTCGAGTTCGAGGCGTTGTTGGTCGTTCATGACGGTCTCTTCGAGACAGCTTCAAGCGGGTAAGCTTCAAGCTGCAAGTGGGAATGAGGTTGGCTTTAACGTGTGGCTTGAAGCTTATCGCTCGAGGCTGGGCGGCTCGCCGCGAGCGTTATCGAAACCGACTCGGCAAAACGCAGCGCATGCGGCTTGTCGACTTCGACTTCGGCGTACAACACCGATTCGTTGCTCATCACCAGGTCCAGCAGCTCCTGGGTCAGGCGCTCCAGCAGGGCAAAACGATTGCCTTCGACGTGGGCGATGATCGCCTTGGTGATGGTGCGGTAATTCAGGGCATGGTCGATGTCGTTGTCGCGCACGGCTTCCTGGGCGGCATACAGGATGGTGAGGTTGATCAGCACGTCCTGCTTGTTGAGGATTTCGTCCTCGTTGATACCGATGAAAGTGCGCAGGCACAGGTCCTTGACCCGGATGCGCGCCATGCCTGGTTGAAGTTGTGGCATTGCTACTTGCTCCGTCCAATCAGTTGCAGGAACTCCATGCGCGTGGTGTTCGACTCGCGGAACGCGCCGAGCATCACCGAGGTGTTCATGGTTGAATTCTGTTTTTCCACACCGCGCATCATCATGCACATGTGCTTGGCCTCGATGACCACGGCCACGCCGGCGGCCTGGGTCACGTCCTGGATGGCGTCGGCGATCTGCCGCGTGAGGTTTTCCTGGATCTGCAGGCGCCGGGCGAACATGTCGACGATGCGCGCCAGCTTCGACAGGCCGAGCACCTTGCCGGTCGGAATGTAGGCCACGTGGGCCTTGCCGATAAAGGGCAGCAAGTGATGCTCGCACAGCGAGTACAACTCGATGTCCTTGAGGATCACCATCTCGTCGTTGTCGGAGGCGAACAGGGCGCCGTTGACGATTTCTTGCAGGTTCTGCTCGTAGCCATGACACAGGTACTGCATGGCTTTGGCGGCACGCTTGGGAGTGTCGAGCAAGCCTTCGCGTTCCGGGTCTTCGCCCAGGCCCTTGAGGATCTCGCGGTAGTGGTGGGGCAGGGATAAGGTCATACAACATCCTCACAAACGGCTTACTTGATATGCCGCCCGCCGTTGACGGTCAGGGTGGTACCGGTGACATAAGGGTTGTCCAGCAGGTAACGCAGGCTCTGGTAAATCACTTCGGGCCCGGGCTCGATGCCCAGCGCCGACTTGGCCAGGACCTTGGCGCGGTAAGCCGCGTCGTCGTGCTCGTTGAACATCACCATCGCCGGGGCGATGCCGTTGACCTTGATCAGCGGCGCGAACTGCGCGGCAAACGACAGCGTAAGGCTGTCGAGCCCGGCCTTGGTGGCGCAATAGGCGATGTGCTGGCGGCTGCCCTTGCGCACCACATCGTCGCTGATGTGCACGATGTCGGCGGGCGAAGAGCGTTGCAGCAAAGGTGAACAATGCAGGTTGATCAGGTACGGCGCAAGCATGTGCACGCTGAACATGTCGGTAAAGGCGCGGCTTTCGTCGCCGGGTGTTTCCGCGACCCAGGCCGAGGCGTTATGCACGATCGCACGCAGGCACTGGGTATGCGTGTTCAATTCATCGATGAACGCCAGGATCCCCGCTTCGCTGGAGAAGTCGGCAAACACGCCGATCGCACCGCGTTCGCGCAGGGCCTGCACGCCGGGACGTTCGCTGCGGTAGCTGAAAATCACCGCATGGCCTTCGTCCAGCAGGCGCTGGGCACAATGCAGGCCGACACGCTGGCCGGCGCCGGTGATCAGGATCGGGGCGGGGGTGGATGTCATGGGAGGCTCGAGTCGCTGGCAGAGTGAAACTATACCAGCGACCGGCCGCCCCTGTACTCACGCGGCGGCTTCAGTCGCCTTGCGCGGAGTGGGCGCAGGATGCAGCCAGTTGGCCAGCAGATGCGTGGACAACGGGATGAACCAGTAAACCATCAGTGGCGTCAGCGCCATAGTGCTCACCAGTACGCGCGGCGCCAGCTCCAGTTCGCTGAGCAACGGCCCGAGCACGAAGTTGAACAGCAGCGACACCGGGAAAAACGCCAGCCAGATCGCCACCGCCTGTTTCCAGCGCGGCGGTCGTGCGCCGACCGCACCGAACCAGCCATCGATACCGCTGACGCGATGTTCGGACGGGTCGGCAAACAGTTCGCTGCCACGGCTCAGCCAGGCACTGCGCGAGGCCGAAAACTCCCAGGCATGCAGGGTTTTCTCGTCGGCGAAGCGGAAAATAATCTGGAATTCGTCGTCATTGGGCGGCGGTGCGAGCACGCCGGAACCCAGGTAACCGGGGAAGTCGGTCGCCAATTGCTCGCCTTCGCGCAGCCAGGCCATCAATTCTTCATAGCGACCTTTGGCCACGCGGCGCGCAACCATCAGGGTGACGGGTGAGGTAGACATTGTGTATCTCCAAGTAATCAGGTGCGCTGGGCCGGGTAGGCGGCGCACAAACGTAGCGCCCGGGTAGGGCGGCTACGTAAAAACAGGCAAGGATTATTCCTGTTTCCGCGAAATACGCCAGATACTTTGGTCGGCTCGCGGCACAGCTTGAATCAGAGGCTTGAATCAGCGTTAAATGAGGTCCACATCGACACGGATGTTTTTCAACGCTGATGCCCGAAATTACTGCTCCTCACGCCGAAATGGCGCACGCCAGCGTCATCGATCCCGCTGATCTTTTTCCGATTCGCGAAGTCGCCCGGCTGACCGGCGTCAACCCGGTCACCCTGCGTGCCTGGGAACGTCGCTACGGTCTTATCCAGCCAACCCGCACTGAAAGCGGGCATCGGCTGTACTCAAGCACCGATATCGACACCGTGCACCGCATTCTCGACTGGATCGAGCGTGGCGTCGCCGTGAGCAAAGTGGGCAAGATCCTTGCCCGTGACACCCTGTGCAGCGAACACGCCACGCCTTCGCGCGTCGATACCGAACGCGAATGGAGCCAATGGCAGGTGCAGCTGCGCCTGGCCATCAGCGCCTTTGACGACCGCCAGCTCGACCGCCTGTACGGCCAGATTTTCGCAGCCTACCCTGTCGCGGTGGTGTTCCAGAGCATCATCATGCCGCTGTGGCAGCAATTGCTGCGGCATCAGGGGCACTTCGGCCAAGCCAGTGAGTGGCTGTTCTTCGACGCCTTCCTGCGCGCCCGTGTCGCGCAACGCCTGCACCTGGCCAGCGCCTCGGCAACGCCGCGGATCCTGCTGTCGGCGATTGTCGGTGAATGTCGGGAGCTGGAGCTGTTGGTGGCCGGAGCATTGATCGGCTCCGATGACCTGGCGGTAAAGGTGTTTGCCGTTGGCCAGCCGTTCGACGAGTTGACCCTGGTTTGCGAGAAGACCCGGCCGCAGGCGTTGGTGCTGTTTTCCAATCGCGCGCCCGGCGCCGATTTGCCGCTGCGGCTGCAGCGCCTGGCGCTGACCCTCGATTGCCCGTTGCTGCTTGCCGGTGACGCCTCGGACCTGGCCGAAGCCAGCCTGGCGGGCTCTTCCATCGGCTGCCTGGGCAATGAAGGGCGCTCGATGCAGCACCGCCTGCAGCAATTTCTGCGTGGCAGCCTGGACACCTGATCTCAGGCGTGGACTTCGGGGTGGATCAAGCGATGCTGGTGCAGGATGAACTGGCGCAGGCGCTCGGTTTCACTCACGTCGCTCTGGTCCAGGCGGTAGGCAAACAGGCCACGCGCGGTTTCGCGTTCCAGCGTGCCGCGCAGTGCGATTCGCTCATAACCCGAAGGGCTGAACCACAGGGAAAAGGTTTTCGGCGGCTTGATCCGCCCGCGGATCTCCACCAGCACGCCTTTGAATGACACTTCATGCACCCACAAGGCGCTCAGGTTGCCCCTGATGTTCTCCAGCGCCACCGGAGTTTCCAGGGCCAGGCGCCAAGGC
The DNA here is from genome assembly GCF_029959745.1 of Pseudomonas sp. PS01298. NCBI lineage: Bacteria > Pseudomonadati > Pseudomonadota > Gammaproteobacteria > Pseudomonadales > Pseudomonadaceae > Pseudomonas > Pseudomonas sp. PS01298. The sequence continues at coordinate 9,779 of NZ_JASCPP010000093.1, forward strand.
CGGATCATCGGCCCGTCCTCGAAAATCGTCGGCACGCCCAGGCGCAGATGCAGCGCATGAAATTCGTCTTCCACCAGGTGCAGGGGGAAGGTGAGTTGCTGGTTGTCGAACTGCGCTTGAATGGTCAGTTGATCATGGGCGGCCAGGCGCGTGAGCAAGTCGCGAATCTGCGCGCCGCCGTTGACGGTCAGGCTCGACGATGCGTCCCGCAGGTTGAGCTGCGGGTTGTGTTGCATCATCTGAATAAAATCCAGCTCGTCCTGCGTCAGAAGTGTGTCGCGGTGCATGAGGCGTGCTCACGGGGAGGTATTAAAACGCCATTATCCTCTTAATGGCCGGTTTTTCTAAGTTTTGTTCGATCCGCTCGTCGCTTTGAGCGCCGCCAGCTCGGCCTTGACCTGGGCCAGCTCGGCTTCCAACTGGGAAACCCGCTGCTGCGCCTTGACCTGCACGGTGACGTCCTTTTGAACGCCGACAAAATAGGTCTGCTTGTCCGCCTGGTTGCGCACTGTGGACAACGACAGCTCGTTCCAGAAGTGGCTGCCATCCTTGCGGTAATTGCGCAGGGTTTCACGGCACGAACCGCCGCTCTCCAAGGCCTCGCGGATGGCCATCAGTGCCGGCTGGTCACGGTCGCCCGATTGCAGGAAGCGGCAATCCTGGTAGAGGATTTCATCGAGGGTGTAGCCGGTCATCCGTTCAAATGCCGGATTGACGTAGATCAGCGGCTTGTCCTTGCCTTCGCGTTCGGCGACGACGATGCCGTCGTTGGAAGCGTTGATCACCATTTGCATCAGGTGGGCGTTGATCATTGAGCGGTCCATGGCGTGTGGGGGGTGCTGGCAGTTTATGACAGGCGCCGAATGTTGCACGGTGTGCACCGAAATATTTGCCACAGCTGCTAATATCCCACGCTTTCGCTCAACTACAGGATCAGATTGATGAAAGTCGCCATCCTTTCCGGCTCGGTGTACGGCACGGCTGAAGAAGTCGCCCGCCACGCCGCAGGCATCCTCAACGCGGCCGGTTTTGACGCCTGGCACAATCCACGCGCGAGCTTGGCGGACGTGCAGGCGTTTGCCCCCGAGGCGTTCCTGGCGGTGACCTCGACCACCGGCATGGGTGAGTTGCCGGACAACCTGCAACCGTTGTATTCGACCATTCGCGACCAATTACCTGCTGCCTGGCGCGGGCTGCCCGGTGCGGTGATCGGCCTGGGCGACGCCAGCTACGGCGACACCTTCTGTGGCGGCGGTGAGCAAATGCGGGAGCTGTTCGCTGAGCTGGGCGTGCGCGAAGTGCTGCCGATGCTGCGCCTGGACGCCAGTGAAAGCGTGACCCCCGAAGCCGACGCCGAGCCGTGGCTGGCCGAGCTGGTCACAGCACTGCGCGCTTGACCGGAAACTCACGCAGCAGCGCCAGCCAGGCTTGTGCGGCTCTCGACAGATAGGCGCCTTCACGCCAGATAAAGGCAATGTCCCAGCGCAGGAAGTCGGGCGCCTTCAGTGTCAGGCGCACGACGCCCGGTCGCACCAGCCCACGGGCGACCACGCTGGGCAACAGCACCACGCCCTGGCCTGCCGCGACCAGCGCCGCAAGAAAGTCGGCCTGGCCGCTGCGCCCGATTTCCTTCGGGGTAAAGCCCAGCTGGTGACACGCCTGCATCAGCCGGTCGTTGAGGACGAAGCTGCGTTGGTACATCAGGAACGGCGTGTCGGCCAATTCCTCCAGGCGCACCTGGGCGTTGTCCGCTAGCGGGTGGTCAATCGGCAGCAGTGCATCCAGCGGCTCATCGCAGAAGGCTTGCCAGGCGAACGCCGGGTCGCTGGGCTTCAAGCTGCCGCCGACTTCCAGTTCACCGCTGAGAATCGCCTGCTCGATATTGCGGCTGCCGCCCTCCAGCAACTGGATGGTGACGTTCGGGTAGCGCCGCCGATACTCGGCAAACAGTCCGGCAAACAATGTATCCCCCGCCAGCAGTGGCAGGCCCAGGCGCAACTCGCCGCGGGTGAGCTGGTGCATATCGTCCAGCTCGCTCAGCAGTTCGGTCTGCAGGCGCAGCATGGCCTCGGCGCGTTGCAGCACCACCTGGCCGGCGGCGGTCAGGCGCACCTGCGAGCCGATGCGGTCGAGCAGCGGCGTACCGAGGCTTTGCTCCAGCTGCGCCACTTGCTTGCTGACGGCGGACTGACTGATGTGCAGGGTTTTCCCGGCCTGGGTAAACCCGCCACGGTGGATCACTTCGACAAAGCTGCGCAGCTGTTTGAATTCCATGGGGGTGCATCCCGCTCGCTATTCCAGGGTGGAATAGCTGGCAGTCTAACAATTCGCTGTGGGGATGGAAGGCGGCTCTCTAAAATGGGCGTACTGCGAGGATCCAAAGCCCATGAAACGTTTCACCTTCAAACACCTTGGCCGTTTGTTGACCGAACTGGTTGTGTTGTTGGCTATCTACCTGCTCGGCACTCAACTGGCGGTGTGGCTGGCCTGGCCGATCCCCGGTGGCGTGGTGGGGCTCGGGCTGTTGCTGGCGACCTTCGCCAGTGGCCTGGTCAAGCCGGCAGCCCTGCAACTGGGCGCCGGGGTGTTGATGGCGGAAATGCTGCTGTTCTTCATTCCGGCGCTGATGAGCCTGCTCGATTACGGCGGTTTGCTGCGCAACGACGGCTGGCGCATCCTGCTGGTGATCGGCTTCAGCACGCTGGCGGTGATGCTGGTGACGGCCTTTACGGTGGAAGCCGTGTGCCGCTGGAGGCTGCGCCATGAAGCTTGAGCTGATGCCGGTGTTCTGGCTCGCGCTGACCCTTGGCGCATATGTGTTCAGCCGCTGGATCTATCGGCGTACCGGTCGCTACCTGTTGTCGCCGCTGATCCTGGTCCCGGTGCTGTTGCTGGCGGTGGCCGTGCCGATGAAGACCGCCTACGCCGAATACGCCGCCGACACCCACTGGCTGATGCTGGTGCTGGGCCCGGTGACCGTGGCGTTCGCCGTGCCGATCTGGCAACAGCGGCGCTTGCTGGCGCGGCACTGGTCGGCGTTGCTGCTGGGCATGGTGGCGGGCAGCGCGGCCTCCATCGGCACCTCGTTCGGGTTGGCCAAGGCGCTGGCGCTGGACAGCTCGGTGACGATGTCGCTGGTGCCGCGCTCGATCACGACGCCGTTTGCCATGCCGGTGTCTTCCGACCTGGGCGGCGTACCGGAGCTTACCGCCGTGTTTGTGATGTTCACTGGTGTCTTCGGCGCAATGCTCGGCGGCGTGCTGCTCAAGTGGCTGCCGCTGCGCACGCCGCTGGCGCGTGGTGCGTTGTTTGGCGTGGGCGCCCACGGCGCCGGCGTGAGCCGCGCCCATGAAGTGGGCGGTGAAGAAGGCTCGGTGGCGGGCCTGGTGATGGTGTTGACGGGCTTGCTCAACCTGTTCGCCGTGCCTTTGTTGGCGGCACTTCTCTGACGCGACACGGGCTACTTTCAACTATTCTGCGTAGTGACTCGCTCGGTCATCAAGCTGGCTGCGAAGGCAACTACGCCTGCCATGAGGTCTGACTAGACTGGCCCTTCACCCAAAAAAACAATAAGAAAGCGCGCCAAGGAGGTCATTGCCGTGAGCCTAGCCCCCGTTCTATCGCCACAGAATGTCAAAGACCAGGTCAGTGCTGCCGAATGGCAAGCGCGTGTCGACCTGGCCGCCTGCTATCGCCTGGTGGCGCTGCATGGCTGGGATGACCTGATCTTCACCCATATCTCGGCCAAGGTGCCGGGCACCGATGATTTCCTGATCAACCCGTACGGGCTGATGTTCCACGAGATCACGGCGTCGAGCCTGGTCAAGGTCGACCAGGCCGGCAACAAGCTGATGGACAGCCCCTACGAGATCAACCCGGCGGGCTACACGATCCACAGTGCCATCCATGAAGTTCGCCACGATGTCACCTGCGTGCTGCACACCCATACCGCCGCCGGTGTAGCGGTGGCCGCGCAGAAACAGGGCGTGCTGCCGATCAGCCAGCAATCGATCTTCGTGCTGTCGAGCCTGGCCTATCACGCTTACGAAGGCGTGGCGCTGAACCACGAAGAGAAGGCCCGCCTGCAGGCCGACCTTGGCGACAACAATTTCCTGATGCTGCACAACCACGGCCTGCTGACCTGCGGCAGTACCATCGCCGACACTTTCCTGATGATGTTCACCTTCCAGCGCGCCTGCGATATCCAGGTGCTGGCGCAAAACGGTGGCGCCGAGTTGATCCCTATCGGGCCGCAGATTCTCGCCGGTGCCAAGGCGATGGTGGCTGCTGTCACCAAGAGTGCACAAGGTATGGGGGGCGCGCTGGCCTGGCCGGCGCTGCTGCGTAAGTTGGATGCTCAAGACCCTGGATATAAAAGCTGATGCCACTCGCCGAGATCCCGCTGAGAGCCTGGCGCAAGCGCGGGCAGGAATTCGTCTTTCGTGGCCGCACCATCCGTTACTGGGTGGCGGGGCAGGGCGAGCCGCTGCTGCTGATCCATGGCTTCCCCACCGCCAGTTGGGACTGGCATTACCTGTGGCAACCGCTGGCCCAGCGCAACCTGGTGATCGCCTGCGACATGCTCGGCTTCGGCGACTCGGCCAAGCCTTTGAACCATACCTATTGCCTGCTCGAGCAGGCTGACGTGCAACAGGCCTTGCTCGAACACCTGCGGGTGGAGCAGCCGGTTCACGTGCTGGCCCACGACTACGGGGACAGCGTGGCCCAGGAACTCCTGGCACGGCACTATGAAGGTCGGTTTCACATGGCCAGCTGCGTGTTCCTCAACGGTGGGCTGTTCCCCGAAACCCATCGTCCGGCGCTGGTGCAAAAACTCTTGCTCAGCCCCCTGGGCTGGATGATCGGCCGCGCCTTCGGGCGCAACGCCTTGTCCGACAGTTTCAGCCAGATCTTCGGCCCCGACACGCGCCCCAGTGAAAGCGCCCTGGATGATTTCTGGAGCCTGATCAACTGCAACGACGGCACGCGCATCCTGCACAAACTGATTGCCTACATCCCCCAGCGCCGACGCCTGCGTGAGCGTTGGGTGGATGCCATGCAGCGCGGCGAAGTGCCGCTGCGTGTGATCGATGGCGAGGTAGACCCGATCTCCGGCGCGCACATGGTCGAGCGCTACCACCAATTGGTGCCCCACGCCGACACCGTGCTGCTGGCCAATATCGGCCACTACCCGCAGATCGAGGCGCCCGTGCAGGTGCTCAAGCATTACCAGGCGTTTCGGGACCAGGTTGGGCATCCGGTGTTGGAACTGGCTTGCCTGCGCTAGCGGTATTCGCCCAGAACCCGCAATCATCCCGCTGCCTTATCGAGCACCATTCAGCCCTGGCCGTATTTATTGTGACCAGGCGCGCCTTGCCGGACACTCGACCCATTCCCATTGTCGCCTTTGGAGTTCGGTATGAGTGAGTCAGTGCAGTTCCAGGATAAGGTCGTGATCGTCACCGGCGCCGGCGGCGGATTGGGCCGCGCCCATGCGCTGCTGTTCGCCCGGCACGGCGCCAAGGTGTTGGTCAACGATCTCGGGGGGTCGACCCAGGGCGAGGGCGCCAATGCCTCCGCTGCCGATCGCGTGGTCGCCGAAATCCGCGCCGCCGGTGGTGTCGCCGAGGCCAACCATGACTCTGTCACCGAAGGTGACAAGATCGTACAGAACGCCCTCGACGCCTTTGGCCGCATCGATGTGGTGGTCAACAACGCCGGCATCCTGCGTGACAAAACCTTCCATAAAATGGACGACAGCGACTGGGACCTGGTTTACCGGGTGCATGTCGAAGGCGCCTACAAAGTCACCCGCGCCGCCTGGCCGCACCTGCGTGAGCAAGGCTATGGCCGGGTGATCTTCACTGCGTCCACCTCGGGCATCTACGGCAACTTCGGCCAGTCCAACTACGGCATGGCCAAGCTCGGGCTGTATGGCCTCACCCGTACCCTGGCCCTGGAAGGGCGCAAGAACAATATCCTGGTCAATGCCATCGCACCCACCGGTGGCACGCGCATGACTGAAGGCCTGATCCCGCCGCAGGTGTTCGAGCGCCTCAAGCCTGAATTGGTCAGCCCACTGGTGGTGTACCTGGGCAGCGAGGCGTGCCAGGAAACCTCGGGGCTGTTTGAAGTGGGCGGCGGCTGGATCGGCAAAACCCGCTGGGAGCGCAGCCTGGGTGTGGGCTTTGATCCAGAAGCCGGGTTTTCGCCGGACGATGTGGCGGCGCATTGGGCGCAGATCTGCGACTTCGAAGGTGCGGCCCATCCCAAGGACAATATAGAGGCCTTGAAGGAGATGATGGCGAATTTGCAGAAGTACAGCCTCTGATCGTTGCCTGAAAAAGATTGAATCCCACGGGGCGCTGATGGCGCCCCGTTTTATTTCGGGCAAAAAAAAGCCGCTGCAAACGCAGCGGCTGAAGTCAGACGTTGGATCAAGGAGCGACAAATCAACGTCAGTGAACACTGGTAACGGATTGAAAACAGGCATCAATCCATTTAAAGCTGGCTGTTCTTCCTGTCGGGGAAGCGGGCCGTTTGCCCTGAAAGCCCGGTAAGAATAGTCGCTTGTTACAAAATGAGTAATGCCGGTTCATGACAAGGACTGTTACCGAAGCGGCAATAATCAGTGCCCATGCCATCCATGCGCCTGATAAGCCGCCATCCACCGCGATCATGGCCCGGCCAGGACCCCGGCCAGAGCGCCTCGTCATCCTTTCGAGCGACAACACGAATCCCTCCTTGGTGCGCTTATCGCTCCTGACAGGCGGCAGTAGGGTGGGGCCTTCTGTCACTCACCGGGGAAGACGCATGACAAGAACAACAATGCGCGCCATCTTCAGGCCACAGGCGCTGGCCGCTGCGGTTGCGTTGGGGTGCTGTGCCCAGGCACAGGCTGTTTCTTTCAACATTGGCGAGATCGAAGGGCAATTCGATTCCTCGCTGTCGGTCGGCGCGAGCTGGGGCATGCGCGATGCCGACAAGAAGCTGGTAGGCGTGGCCAACGGCGGTACGGGCCAGGCGTCGACCGGGGATGACGGGCGGCTGAACTTCAAGAAGGGCGAGACCTTCTCGAAAATCTTCAAGGGCATCCACGACCTCGAACTCAAATACGGTGACAGCGGCGTGTTCGTGCGTGGCAAGTACTGGTACGACTTCGAACTGCAGGACGAAGACCGCGAATTCAAGCAGATCAGCAATCACCATCGCGACGAGGGCGCGCGCTCTTCCGGCTACGAATTGCTCGATGCCTTCGTCTATCACAACTATTCCATCGCCGACCTGCCGGGCAACGTGCGGGTAGGCAAGCAGGTGGTCAGCTGGGGCGAGAGCACCTTTATCGGCAACTCCATCAACAGCATCAACCCGATCGACGTTTCCGCCTTCCGCCGCCCCGGCGCGGAGATCAAGGAAGGCTTGATCCCGGTGAACATGCTCTTCGCCTCGCAGAGCCTGACCAACCAGCTGACGGTGGAAGGGTTCTACCAGTTGAACTGGGAAAACACCGTGGTGGATAACTGCGGCACGTTCTTTGGCAACGATGTGGTCGCGCACGGGTGCAACAATAACTACACCGTGGGCAGCGCGGCGGCGGCGGGCTTTCAGCCGGCGGCCAATCTGGTCGGGCAGGGTTTTGAAGTCACCCGGGAAGGGATCGTGGTGCAGCGCGGCAAGGACCGTGAAGCCCGCGACGGCGGCCAGTTTGGTGCAGCGTTGCGCTGGCTGGGGGACGACACCGAGTACGCGTTGTACTTCATGAACTACCACAGCCGTACGCCCACCGTGGGCACCACCAGCGCCGGGCAGGCCACGCTCAATGGCTTGGGCGCCTTGCTGCCCGGCACGCCGGCAGCCCTGCGTCCGTCACTGGTTTCCGCGCTGATGCTCGGTCGCGGCCAGTACTACCTCGATTACCCGGAAGACATTCGCCTGTACGGCGCCAGCTTCTCCACCACCCTTCCCACCGGCACGGCCTGGAGCGGCGAGATCAGCTACCGGCCCAATGCGCCGGTGCAGTTGAACACCACCGACCTGACCCTGGCGCTGGTCAACCCGGCCGTGCCGGGTACCTCGGTTATCAGCTCTTCGGCCGGCGCCGACAACAAAGGTTATCGCCGCAAGCAAGTCACCCAGGCGCAGACCACCTTCACGCAGTTTTTCGACCAGGTCATGGGCGCCGACCGCCTGACCCTGGTGGGCGAGGCGGGCGTCACCTACGTGGCGGGCCTGGAGTCCAAGAGCAAACTGCGTTACGGGCGTGATTCGGTCTATGGCGTCTACGGCTACCAGGGCGATACCGATGGGTTTGTGACAGCGACCTCGTGGGGCTACCGCGCCCGGGCGATCCTCGACTACAGCAACGTGTTCGCCGGGGTCAACCTCAAGCCCAACCTGTCCTGGTCCCATGACGTGAAGGGCTACGGCCCCAATGGCCTGTTCAACGAAGGCGCCAAGGCGGTGAGCATCGGCGTCGATGCCGACTACCGCAACACCTACACCGCCAGCCTCAGCTACACCGACTTTTTCGGCGGCCATTACAACACCCTGACCGACCGCGACTTCCTCGCCTTCAGCGTCGGCGCGAACTTCTGATCTCGGCTTGAAAAGGATGCTTTTATGCGCAAGATGATTCTGCAATGCGGCGTGTTGGCCCTCAGCCTGCTGGCCGCCAACGTGATGGCGGCGGTGTCGCCGGAAGAGGCGGCGAAGCTTGGTACCACCCTGACCCCGGTCGGTGCCGAAAAGGCCGGGAATGCCGATGGCTCGATCCCGGCCTGGACCGGCGGCATCCCGAAAAACGCCGGCGCGGTGGACAGCAAGGGCTTTCTCGCCGACCCGTTTGCCAGTGAAAAACCCCTGTTCGTGATCACCGCCGCCACCGTCGACAAGTACAAGGACAAGCTCTCCGACGGCCAGGTCGCGATGTTCAAGCGCTACCCCGACACCTACAAGATCCCGGTGTACCCGAGCCACCGCACGGTCAACCTGCCGCCGGAGATCTACGAGTCGATCAAGCGCAGCGCGTTGAACGTGCATGCGATCAACGACGGCAACGGCCTGGAAGGTTTTACCGGCAACCGCTACTACGCGTTCCCGATTCCCAAGAATGGCGTGGAGGTGCTGTGGAACCACATCACTCGCTACCACGGCGGCAACCTGCGCCGCATCATCACCCAGGCTACCCCGCAGACCAACGGCAGCTACACGCCGATCCGCTTCGAGGAAGAAGTGGCGGTGCCGCAACTGATCCCGGACATGGACCCGGCCAAGGGCGCCAACGTGCTGACCTTCTTCAAGCAGTCGGTCACGGCGCCGGCGCGCCTGGCGGGTAACGTGCTGCTGGTGCATGAAACCCTCGACCAGGTGAAGGAGCCGCGCCTGGCCTGGATCTACAACGCCGGCCAGCGCCGAGTGCGTCGCGCGCCGCAAGTGGCCTACGACGGGCCGGGCACTGCCGCCGACGGTTTGCGCACCTCCGACAACTTCGACATGTTCTCCGGCGCGCCCGACCGCTACGACTGGAAACTGGTGGGCAAGAAGGAGATGTACATCCCCTACAACAGCTACAAGCTCGATTCGCCGTCACTCAAGTACGACGACATCATCAAGGCCGGGCACATCAACCAGGACCTGACCCGCTATGAGCTGCACCGCGTGTGGGAAGTGGTCGGCACCGTCAAGCCGAGCGAGCGGCACATCTATGCCAAGCGCCACATGTACATCGATGAAGACAGCTGGCAGGTGGCGCTGGTGGATCACTACGACGGGCGCGGCCAGCTGTGGCGTGTCGCGGAAGGCCATGCGCAGTTCTACTACAACCACCAGACCCCGGCCTACACCGTGGAAACCCTCTACGACATCATTGCCGGGCGCTACATCGCCCTGGGCATGAAGAACGAGGAGAAGAGCAGCTTCGTGTTCGGCTTCGATGCCAAGGCGGCGGATTACACACCAGCGGCGTTGCGCGCCTCAGGCGTGCGCTGACCGACACCTTCATCTGCAGGAGCCGGCTTGCCGGCGATAGCGGTCTGTCAGCTGCCGATGGAGTGGCTGGTCTACCGCAATCGCCGGCATGCCGGCTCCTGCGGTTTTCGGCGCTTTTTTATGCTTGCCAATCACCCTGCTGAATACTTCTTCAACAACCGCCGGCCACAGGACTAGGGTAGGCGCCAGGTTGCACAACAATAAAAACGCAGGATGCAGCTATGACCGCCATGACACGCTGCCTGGACCGTCCTGGATTCATGCCTCGGCTGTCCGCCCACCATCTACTGCGCCCCCGCCTGGCCGAGCCTTTGCTGGCGGCGCAGGCCCGGGTCAGATTGCTTTGCGCGCCGGGCGGCAGCGGCAAGAGCGCGCTGCTTGGCGAGTGCGCATTGCAGGCACCACCGGGGTGCCAGGTGTATTGGCTGCCGCTCAATGGCACGGCCCTCAGCCCATTCGAGTTGTGCCAGCGCCTGGCACAAAACCTCGGCCTGGCGTTCAGCGATGAAGCCACGTTGCTGCTGGACCTCAGCCGCTGGCAATCCCCTGCGTGGTTGTTCCTCGATGATTTTTGCCGCCTGCCCACGCCCGACACCGACGCCTTGCTCGACCGCCTGCTCACGGCCAGCAGCCCGGCGCTGACCTGGTGGCTGGGCGCGCGACGTCGCCCGGTGTGCAACTGGCCGCGCCTGCTGCTCGACGATGAATTGCTGGAGTGTGGCGGTGAGCTGGCGTTCAGTGCGGCGGAAATCCAGCAACTGCTCTGCCAGGCGCCCGGGCAGTCGGTCGACCGCGTGCTGCAGTTCAGCGCCGGTTGGTGCGCCGGGGTGCGTATCGCCTTGCTCGGCGATGGTCACCCCGACAAGACCTTGCTCGACTATCTGCAACACGAACTCTTCAGCACCCTGCCGCCGGAACTCGCCGAAGCCTGGCGGGTGCTGGCCCATTTGCCGCGCTTCAATGCGGGGCTGTGCGAACACCTGTTCGGCTTTGGCGATGGGGTTCAGTACCTGCGGGATCTGCAGGCCCTCGGTGCCTTCATCCAGCCGTGGGAGGACACCGATTGGCTGCAGGTTTTCCCGCCGCTGGCGCAACTGCTGCGCGCCGAACCCTGGGCGGCGAAGCGCTCCTGGCATCGGCGCGCCTGCCAGTGGTTCACCGCCGAGCAGGACTGGCAGGCCGCCTTCGAACAGGCGCTGCTGGCCGAAGAATATGAAGTCGCCGTCAGCCTGTTGCAGCACTTCAGCTTCGAGGACCTGTTCCGCCAGCAGAACGCCGCGTTGTTGCTGCGCCTGCATGAACAGCATGGCGAAGAATTGATGCTGGGCTCGGCGCAGCTGGTGGGCCTGGTCACGGCGGCGTTGCTGTTCGCCGGGCGCTTCGACCAGGCTGCGCAGTGCATCGACCAATTGGCCCGCTTCGCCCCGCAACCGACGGCGGCGCAGCAGCGCTATCTGCTCGCGCGTTGGCAGGCGCAGTGGGGCTGGCTGCTGCATTTGGGCGGCGATGCCGAACGCTCGCGCGTCCATTTTCTCGAAGCCCTGCAAGCTTTGCCCGACAGCGCTTGGACCTCGCGGCTGATGTGCCTGTCGGGCCTGACCCAGCAAGCGCTGCTGCGCGGTGAGTTGGACGTGGCCCAGGCGCTGAGCCGCGAAGCCTTGTGCCTGGCACGCGCCCACGGGTCGTTATTGCTGGAGGCGCTGCTCGAACTGGATCACGCGCAATTGCTCGAACAGCGCGGCGCGCCCTATCGCGCGCAAAGCCTGCTGGAGAATGTGCAGGCGATGTTACTCCAGCAGCGGCTCACGGCCGGGCCGCTGGTGGGGCGTATCGCGCTGCGACGCGGGCACCTGGCGCTGCGGCAAGGGCACGACACGCTGGCCGCCGAGTGCTTTGAAACCGGCCTGACGATGTGCCTGCACAGCCACGACAAACGCGTGCTCTACGGTTTTCTCGGCCTGGCGCTGTTGGCCGCCAACCGTGGTGATTACGCCCAGGCATTTTTCCAGCTGCGCGAGGCCGAGCGGCTGATGCAGCGGCGCCAGGTGCCGGACACGGTGTACCGCGCGGTGCTGTTGTTGGTCAGCGGGCATTTCTGGTTGCAGCAGGGCCGTGCGGAATTGACCGTCGAAGCGGTGCGCCGCGTGCTCCGTCATTTCCGAGGGCCGCAGGCCAAACAGGCGCCGCCGGCCACCCTCGAACTGATCCCGCGTCTTGAATACCTGCTGGTGCTGGCGGAGGTGAAGCTGGGGTGCTGCGACCAGCCGGTGGCGCGGCTGACGGCCCTGCTGGACACTACGCACCGGCGCGGCATGCTTTGCCTGGAAACCGAACTGCACCTGGTGCTGGGCGAGGTCGCGTGGCAGGTCGGTGACCCGGTCCTGGCGCGCCGCTCACTGCAGACCGGGTTGGAACTGGCCGCGCGTTGCCAGGTGCAGCAGGCGATTCGCGAGCTGCGTCTGCGCTCGCCGGGGCTGCTCAGCGAACTGGGGATGGAGCCGCAGGCGTCCACGCCGGGCGCGCTGGAAAATCCGCTGAGCCACCGGGAGCTGGAAGTGCTGCAGTTAATTGCCCTGGGCAACTCCAACCTGGAGATTGCCGACCGGCTGTTTATCTCGCTGCACACGGTCAAGACCCACGCGCGGCGTATCCACAGCAAGCTCGGCGTGGAGCGGCGCACTCAGGCAGTGGCGAAGGCGAAAACGTTGGGCTTGATGGTTTAGGCGCAGAACGCCAGGCGGTATTCACCCGGCGTGGCGCCCATGGCCTGGCGAAAGCGATGGGTGAAGTGGCTGGCGCTGGAAAAACCGCACATCAAGGCAATCTCGCCCAAGGGCAGGGCACCGCTGCGCAGCAAGGCCTGTGCGCGGGTCAGGCGCCGCGCCAGCAGGTATTGATGCGGCGGCAGGCCGAAGCTCTGGCGGAACATCCGCGCGAAGTGGTATTCGGACAGCGCGCACATTCCAGCCAGTTGTCCCAGGCTGATCGGGTCTTCGAGGTGCTGGTCGATGTACTCCACCAACAGCCGCCGCTGGTACGCCGCCAAGCCGCCTTTCAAACGCAATCCGTCGCGCGCGCCGACCTGGCTGAGCAGCGTGTGGCTGAGCATTTCATGCGCCAGGCTGCTGGTCAGCAGGCGCTCGGCGGGCTCGTGCCAGTTGAGCGCGATCAACTGGTGAAAGCGCCGGGCCTGGCTGGCGTCTTCCAGGAAGGTGCTTTCGCGCAGTTGCAAGGTGCGCGGCTCGCGGTCGAGCAGGGTGACGCAGCCCAAGGCAAACTGCTCCGGGCTGAAATACACATGGGCCAGGCGGATTTCGCCGTTGATCACCCATGCCGACTGGTGTTCGGCGGGCAGGATGCAGAGTTTGTCGGGCCCGCCCTTGGTGCCCGGTTGATCGCGCCGGAATGTACCGGTACCGCCGCCGATGTAGCACGACAAGGTGTGATGGCTGGGCGCCTGGTAATCCTGGGCGTCGTGGTGGTTGCTCCACAAGGCCGCGGACAAGCCGTCACCGAGCTCGGCGCAGGCTTCCAGGCGTGCGTTGGGCGAGCGGTTAAGGGCTTGAAAGACTTGCAGGGATTCCAGGTCAGGCATGGTGAGTACTCTTGGATGCCTTGCATCCTACTCCGGGAGGCTGGCGCTGTGATCCCACCGCCCGACAAAAGCGCAAGAATCTGCAAGAGCGCGACACCGGTTGAAGGCGACACTGTGGCTCAACCGATGGAGCCCGCTATGAACCTTTTCCTGTATTTACTCACCGTGCTGATCTGGGGCACCACCTGGATCGCCCTCAAGTGGCAGTTGGGCGTGGTGGCGATTCCCGTGTCGATCGTCTACCGCTTCGGTTTGGCCGCGCTGTTGTTGTTTGCATTGTTGCTGCTCAGCCGCAAGTTGCAGGTGATGAACCGGCGCGGGCATCTGATCTGCCTGGCCCAGGGACTGTGCCTGTTTTGCGTCAACTTCATGTGCTTTCTCACGGCCAGCCAGTGGATCCCCAGCGGACTGGTGGCGGTGGTGTTTTCCACGGCGACATTGTGGAACGCGCTGAACGCCCGAGTGTTTTTCGGTCAGCGGGTGGCGCGCAATGTATTGATGGGCGGCGGCCTCGGCTTGCTGGGCTTGGGTCTGTTGTTCTGGCCGGAGCTGGTGGGCCACACCGCCAGCCCGCAGACCTTGCTGGGGTTGGGCCTGGCGTTGCTGGGGACCCTGTGTTTCTCGGCCGGCAATATGTTGTCGAGCCTGCAGCAGAAAGCCGGGCTCAAGCCGCTGACCACCAATGCCTGGGGCATGGCGTACGGGGCGACGATGCTGGCGACTTACTGTGCGGTGCGCGGGATCCCCTTCGACATGGACTGGAGCGCGCGGTACATCGGCGCGCTGTGGTACCTGGTGATTCCGGGGTCGGTGATTGGCTTTACCGCCTACCTGACACTCGTGGGACGCATGGGGCCGGAGCGTGCGGCGTATTGCACGGTGCTGTTTCCCGTGGTGGCGTTGAATGTGTCGGCGTTTGCCGAGGGCTACCAATGGACGGCGTCGGCACTGGCGGGGTTGGTGCTGGTGATGTTGGGGAATGTGTTGGTGTTTCGTAAGCCCAAGCCTGTGAGCCCGGTTCTGAAGCCGGCGCAGGTGTAGGCGCCGGCAAGCCAGCACCTACCGTGGGAGTGCGGTGTTATTTGAGGTTGAGGCGCTTGGCCAGGCGGCCGAGGTTGGCGCGGTCGAGGCCGAGTTCGCGGGCGGCGCTGGCCCAATTGTGCTGGTGGCGCTCCAGGCAGGCAGTGATCAGTTCACGCTGATAGTGCTCGGTCGCCTGGCGCAGGTCGCTCGTGAGGGCGGCAGGCACCGGCGCCGGTGCTTCGATCACCGGCGCACTGACGTCCGGCAAATCGAGGTCGTGGGCGCTGAGGCTGAGAATCTTCGGGCGCTCGCGACAGTTACCCAGGGCTTTGAGTGCGCTGCGTCCGATCAAATGTTCCAGCTCGCGCACATTGCCCGGCCAGTTATAGGCCAGCAGCGCCGCCTGGGCATCGCTGGTCAGGCGCAGGCTGCCCAGGCCCATGCGTGAACGGTTCTGTTCGAGAAAAAAGCCGGCCAACAACAGTACATCGCGTCCGCGTTCGCGCAGTGCCGGCACTTGCAGCGGGTACACACTCAGGCGGTGATAGAAATCGGCGCGGTAGCGGCCGTTGCGCACTTCGTCAGCCAGGTCGCGGTTGGTGGCGGCGATCAGGCGCACATCCACCTGATGCTCCTTGTCCGAGCCCAGGCGCTGCAACTGCCCGCTTTGCAGCACGCGCAGCAGCTTGGCTTGTACCGTCAGCGACAGTTCGCCGACTTCATCGAGGAACAACGTGCCGCCGTTCGCCAGTTCAAACTTGCCGCGCCGCTCGTTCAGCGCGCCGGTAAAGGCCCCGCGCACGTGCCCGAACAGTTCGCTTTCGACCAGGGTTTCCGGCAGGGCCGCGCAGTTGAGGCTGATCAGCGGTTTGTCTGCACGCGATGAAGCGGCGTGGATCGCCTGGGCCACCAATTCCTTGCCTACCCCGGTTTCACCGGTGATCAGCACGGTCAGGTCGCTGCCGCCGACCAGCTTGATTTCTTCGACCAGGCGCTTGTGGGTTTTGCTCTGGCCGATCATCTCCTTGTGCTGCTGGCCGCTGGCCTGGCGATAGATCTCGGCGCGCTGGTGTGCGTCTTCGGCGCGCAAGGCCAGGCGTTCGATGCGTTCGGCCACGTTGACGGTGGCGGCGGCGAGGCTGGCAAAGGCCTGCAGGGCGTCCAGCTCCACGCGTTCGAAGCGTTCGGTGTCGAGCGCATCCAGGGTCAGCAGGCCCCACGGCTGGTCGTCGACAAACAGCGGGCAGCCCATGCAGTCATGCACTTGCAGGTGCCCGTGCAGGCCATCGACCAGGCCGTCATAGGGGTCGGGCAGCTCGCTGTCACTGTCAAACCGCGTCGGACCGGGGCTGCCCAGCAGCACGGCGAAGCGCGGATGCTCGCTGACCTTGAAGCGCCGACCGAGGGTGTCGGCGCTCAAGCCGTCGACCGCCAGCGGCACCAGCCAATCGCCATCCAGGCGCAGCAACGCAGCGGCATCGCAGGGCAGCAGTGCGCGCATGGCTTGCAACAGACGGCGGTAACGCTCGCCTTCGGGCAGCTCGCGAGACAGGTCGGCGACCAGGGGGAGCAGGGTGGTGAGCAGTGATTGCGCAGTCATAATGACTCCTTGTAGTCCTTATGACTATAAGGCGTAGGAGGTCAAACTGACTACAAATTATTTAAGTCATTGAAAAATAACGATTAATAAGTTGGCATGAATACTGAGTAGCAAAGGGTAATCAGTAAAGAAGCCCAGGAGGCTCCCATGCTTAGTGCCCAAGACCGTGCCATCGTCAAATCCACCGTGCCCCTGCTGGAAAGCGGCGGTGAAGCGCTGATCACCCATTTCTACCGCATGATGCTGTCCGAGTACCCCGAGGTCCGTCCGCTGTTCAACCAGGCCCACCAGGCCAGCGGCGACCAGCCTCGGGCGTTGGCCAACGGCGTGTTGATGTACGCGCGGCATATCGACCAGCTGGACCAGCTGGGCGACCTGGTGGCGAAGATCATCAACAAGCACGTGGCGTTGCAGATCCTGCCGGAACACTACCCGATTGTCGGCGCTTGCTTGCTGCGGGCGATCAGCGAGGTGCTCGGCAGCGAGA
The DNA here is from genome assembly GCF_029959745.1 of Pseudomonas sp. PS01298. Lineage (NCBI taxonomy): Bacteria > Pseudomonadati > Pseudomonadota > Gammaproteobacteria > Pseudomonadales > Pseudomonadaceae > Pseudomonas > Pseudomonas sp. PS01298. The sequence goes on from NZ_JASCPP010000093.1 coordinate 26,471, forward strand.
TCGCCACCCCCGAGGTGATGAGTGCCTGGGGCGCGGCCTACGGCCAGCTGGCGGACATTCTGATCGGCGCCGAGGCGGCGATCTACGAGGAAAAAGCCCAGGCCCCGGGTGGCTGGCGCGGTGCGCGGCCGTTCACGCTGGTCAAGCGCGTGGAGGAGAGCGCCGAGATCATCTCGTTCTATTTTGCCCCCGTGGATAACGGCCCGATCCTCAAGGCTGCGCCAGGCCAGTACATCGGCATGAAGCTGCTGCTGGACGGTGAAGAGGTGCGCCGCAACTACTCCTTGTCGGCCCTGAGCGATGCCGGCCAGTACCGCATCAGCGTCAAGCGCGAGGCCGGTGGCCGGGTCTCCAACTACCTGCACGATCAACTGCAGGTCGGTGCGACTCTCGACCTGTTCCCGCCGTCGGGCGAGTTCACCCTGGCGGCCGGCGACAAACCGCTGGTGCTGATCAGCGGCGGTGTCGGTATCACGCCGACCTTGCCGATGCTCGAAGCCGCCCTGGCCACCCGGCGCCCGGTGCATTTTATCCACTGCGCGCGCAATGGCTCGGTGCATGCGTTCCGCGACTGGGTCGACGGCCTGGCCGCCCAGCACCCGCAGCTCCAGCGCTTTTACTGCTACGCCGAGGACGACGGCGTCAGCCCGGCGGCGGATAAAGTCGGCCTGCTGAGCCAGGAACAATTGGCTGCGTGGCTGCCCGAGCAGCGCGACCTCGACGCCTACTTCCTCGGCCCCAAGGGCTTCATGGCGGCCATCAAGCGCCACTTGAAGGCCCTGGGTGTGCCTGAGAAGCAGGCGCGCTATGAGTTCTTCGGGCCGGCGGCGGCGCTGGAATAACGCGGTAAGAAATGTGGGAGCGGGCTTGCTCGCGAAGGCGGTGTATCAGAAGCTTATCCGGCGGCTGACACACTGCCTTCGCGAGCAAGCC
>NZ_JASCPP010000094.1:0-27097 GCF_029959745.1 Pseudomonas sp. PS01298
AGTACATCACCACCAGAATTTCCAGGGGGCACACTGAGGTCGTCAGCCCCAGAAATCCCAGGGGCCACAATGAGTTCATCAGCCCCAGAAATCCCAGGGGTCACAATGAGTTCATCAGCACCAGAAATCCCAGTGGTCACAATGAGTTCATCAGCCCCAGAAATCCCAGGGGGCACGATGAGTTCATCAGCCCCAGAAATTCCAGTGGCCACAATGAGTTCATCAGCCCCAGAAATTTCAGTGGTCACAATGAGCCCATCAGGCACATAAAGCTCTGTGGCCACGACAGACCAGCAACTCCTCCCTCCATCGCCATCACCGTCAGATCACATGCGCCCGTTGCAGCTCAGTCAGCGACTCGACCTTGAGCCTGGCGAGCAGTGGGTCGCGTCGGTCCCGTGGGTGCGGCAGCTCCACTGTCAGTTCCTGGCGGATGCTGCTCGGCCGGTTGTCCATCACCAGCACCCGGTCACTCAGGTACAGCGCCTCGTCCACATCATGGGTCACCAGCAGCAGTGCGATGGCATGGTGCGCGGCCAGTTGCAGCAGCAAGTCCTGCAGTTTCATGCGCGTGAATGCATCCACCGCACTGAACGGCTCATCCAGCAGCAACACCTGCGGACGTGAATACAGGCCGCGTGCGATGGCCACGCGTTGCGCCATGCCGCCGGACAGCGCCTTGGGCAGCGCCTGGGCAAACCCCTTGAGGCCGACTTCCTCGATCAACTGCGCGACCCAGGCCTTGTCGTAGTGGCTGTCGTCGCTGAAGCCGATGTTCTGTTCCACGGTGAGCCAGGGCATCAGCCGAGGTTCCTGGAACACGAACGCCACTTCGCCATCGGGGCTGCGCAGTTCGCCCTGGAAGTCCTTTTCCAACCCGGCGACGATGCGCAGCAAGGTGCTCTTGCCGCAACCGCTGGGGCCCAGCAGGCTCACGGCTTCCCTGGGCTGCAAGGCCAGGCGCACGTCTTTCAACACGGTGGTGCTGGCGAAGCTTTTACGCTCCACCCGAATCTCCAATAACGGCTGGCTCATGGTTGCGCTCCTTGGCCATTGAAAGTATCGCGCCAGGCCAGGCAGCGTTTTTCCAGCGCGGCAAGCAGACCGTCGCTGACCTTGCCCAACAGTGCGAGCACGATGATTGCCGCCAGCACGATGTCCGGCCGCGAGGTTTCGCGCCCATCGCTGAGCAGGTAACCCAGGCCCTTGGTCGCCGCGATCAGCTCGGCCGCCACCAGGAACATCCACGCCAGGCTCAGGCCACTGCGCAAGCCGGTGAACAGGCCGGGCAGGGCGGCGGGCAGCAGGATGCGCCGCACCAGCCGGCGCCGACTGAAGCCGTACATTTGCCCGACCTCCACCAGCTTGCGGTCGATATCGCGGATCGCCGCCACCCCGTTGAGGTACACCGGGAAGAACGCGCCAATCGCAATCAGCACGATTTTCGAGGTTTCATCGATGCCCAGCCACAGCAGCAACAGCGGCACCCAGGCCAGGCTCGGGATTGAGCGCAGCCCGGCGAAGGTCGGTTCCAGATAGGCCTCGGCCTCACGGCTGAGGCCGACCCAGGCGGCGAACACCAGGGCCAGGCTGGCGCCGATGGCAAAGCCCAGCAATACCCGGCCGAGGCTGGCGCTGATGTGCTTCCACAACGCGCCTTCGGCCAGGTCGGTGAGGGTCACGGCGATCTCGCTTGGCGCCGGCATCTGGTAGGAGGGCAGCCAGCCGACCCGCACGACCACTTCGAGGATCAACAGGATCGCCACCGGCAACACCAGCCCCTTGAGCCGGCGCGGCCAGGCGCTGCGCGGGTTGATCACCGGCGCAGGCAGCGGCAGTGCTTGGGTTTTGCTGGTCATCACAGACCCCTTATGGCTTGGGCAGGGTTTGGCCGAACGAGGTATCGATCAACTGGTCGATCACCTGGTCGACATTCACGCCTTTGCGGACCAACTCTTCGGACACCAGGATCGGCGCAGCGGCCTTGGACGATTGCACATCCTTGCTGCTCAGCAGCGGGGTGCTGAGGTCGGTGCGCGACAGTTGCAGCTTGGCCACTTCCAGCGGCAGGCCGGATTCGTCGGCGAGCAGCTTGGCGAATTCATCCGGGTGCTTCACTGCCCAGTCGCGGGCTTTTTCATAGGCGCCGAGTACTTTGGTGATGGTCTGTGGGTGCTCCTTGGCGAATTTTTCGGTGACGCTGACTACGCCGTAGCTGTTGAAGTCTTTGTTGCGGTAGAGCAGGCGCGAGCCGGCCTGGATTTCGCTGGCGGCCATGTGCGGGTCGAGACCGGCCCAGGCATCGACGTCACCTTTTTCCAGCGCGGTGCGGCCATCCGGATGCTGCAGGTGGACCAACTCGACATCGTCTTTTTTCAGCCCGGCCAATTGCAGGCTGCGCAGGGTGAACAGGTACGGGTCGGTGCCTTTGGTGGCCGCGATTTTCTTGCCTTTGAGGTCGGTCACGCTCTTGAACGGCGAGTCCTTGCGCACCACCAGGGCGGTCCACTCGGCGCGGCTGTAGACGTACACCGATTTGATCGGGCTGCCATTCGCGCGGCTCAACACTGCCGAGAGGCTGGCGGAGGAGGCGAAGTCCACGCCGCCGCTGTTGAGGTACTCCAGGGAACGGTTGCTGCCCTGGCTCAGGACCCAGCCGACTTTGCTCTTGGGCAGGGCTTGTTCCAGCCAACCGAAGTGTTTGAGCACCAGGCTGACGGGGGAGTAGTAGGCGTAGTCGAGGTTGACTTCGGCGGGGTCGGTCTCGGCGGCGAAGGCCGGCGATTGCAGGCACAGGGCGAGGGCACAGGCGCCGAGTAGACGGTGGGTCAAAGGTTTCATGGAACAGCTCCGGACAAGGCGTTGAGAGAAGGCTTTTCTTATATTCAGAAAACTGAGATGGCATGTTCCATCATGCTTTATAGGAATATGCAGTCTCTGTGCCATCTTGCGCGAGGCCGGATTTGCTGGGGTTTGGACGGATCAGGCTGTTGGTGCGTGCAGCAGATTGTTGAACCACTGTTGGCGGGCGAACAGTTGGTATATTTCTAAATAATATAAATAAAGAGTTATTTATTCCTTTTAATGTTCTCCGTGATAGCGCATTTTGAGGGCCTGCGCATTCGTGCGGATTGACCCAACAGCCAAAAGGAAACCCGACATGACCATTAAAGCGATCAACGTGCGCAACCAGTTCAAGGGCGTGATCAAGGAGATCCTGCTGGGCGAAGTGGTGTCCGAAATCGACGTGCAAACCGCGTCGGGTATCGTCACTTCGGTGATCACCACCCGCTCGGTGCGCGATCTGGAATTGAAGGTCGGCAGTGAAGTGATTGCGTTTGTGAAGTCCACCGAAGTATCCATCGCCAAATTGTGAACCCCATACAAATGTGGGAGCGGGCTTGCTCGCGAAGGCAGTGTGTCAGTCAACCCATCGTTAACTGTCCCGGTGCATTCGCGAGCAAACCCGCTCCCACATTTTTTTTGCGTACCGTCAACGTTGTGAATCAGCCCCGGCGGTGACGCAAGGCATGCTCCATGCGTTGCAGGCCTTCTTCGAGCATCGAGCGTGGGCAGCCGAAGTTCAGGCGCACGAATTGCTGGCTGTCGTCGCCGAATTCGATCCCTGCGCTCAGGCCGACCTTGGCGTGTTCGAGGAAGAACTGCTGCGGGTCGTCCAGGCCCAGGGCGCTGCAATCCAGCCAGGCCAGGTAGGTGCCCTGCGGGGCGTGCATGACGACGCCGGGCAGGCGCGTGTTGACCGCGTCGAGCAGGTAGTCGCGGTTGGCTTGCAGGTACCCGACCAGCGCCTCCAGCCAGTCGCCACACTGGCTGTAGGCGGCGCGGGTGGCCTCCAGGCCCAGGGGGCTGACGCTGTCGACCATGCCGCAGCGCGCCTGGTTGAAGCGCTCGCGAATCTCGGCGTTCTGCACCACGGCAAAGCAGGTCTTCAGGCCGGCGACGTTATAGGCCTTGCTCGCCGACATCAGGGTGATGGTGCGCTGGGCGATCTCGGGGCTGAGGCTCGCGGTGGGGATGTGCCGGCGGCCGTCGAAGCACAGCTCGGCGTGAATCTCGTCGCTGATGATCAGCGCGCCGTGTTCCAGGCAGGCAGTGGCCACGGCCAGCAGTTCTTCGCGCGGGAAGACTTTGCCCATGGGGTTGTGCGGGTTGCTCAACAGCAGCGCGCCGGCGCCGTCGAGTGCCTGGCGCAGGGCCGGCAGTGGGGTCAGGTATTCACCGTTGACCAATTCGAACGGCACTTCGATCCGCGGCAGGTCCCAGTGCCCCGGCGCCAGGCGGATCGGGCGGTAGTTGGGGGTCTGCAGCACCACCGGCTGGCCGGGTTGCACAAAGGCGTGCAGCGCCATATTGAAGCCCGGTTCGACGCCGGGCAAAAACAGCAGTTCTTCCGGTTGCACGCGCCAGGCGTACTTGGCCCACAGGTCGGCGACGATGGCTTCGCGCACATCCGGACCGGCCACGCTGTAGCCGAGGATCTGCTGGTCGAGGCGCGCGCGCAGCGCCTGCAGCACCGCAGGTGGCGCGGCGATATCCATGTCGGCGATCCACATCGGCAAAACGTCGGACGGATAACGGTTCCACTTGGTGCTGCCGGTGCCGAGGCGGGGGTGGATCGTGTCGAAATCAAAGCTCATGGGAGGCTCGTGTCAGGGAGGCGGGCGCAAGAATGGCGCTGATTCTAGCGCCATTATTTTTATAGGCCAGAGCTGATTGCCTCGGACAGTTGCCGGTGGGCGAGTTCCACCGCGCGGTTGACCGCTTCCGCGCCACGCACCATCGCGCCGAGGTAGATGAAATCCACCGTGTGGATGCCCACCGTGGCCAGGATGGCGTGCATGTACGGCGTCAGGAAGTCCGGCTCATGGCCCTTGCGGGCATTGCCGGAACTGACCAGCACAAAGGTGCGGCGGTCCTTGAGCAAGCCGACTTTTTCGAACTGCGCATTCACCGTGAAGCTGCGCTGGATGCGCACCACATGGTCGATCCAGCTCTTGAGCGCCGCCGGCACGCTGAAATTATGCACGGGGGTACAGATGACCAGCAGGTCGCAGGCCTCCAGCTCGACGATCAACTCCTCAGACCGTGCGGTGGCGCTGCCGCTCAAGCCGCCCGGGGTGGTGAGGGCGTTGGCGTATTCGCGGCTCAGCGGTGGCAGGGCCTGGCCGCCATAGTCGCGCTCCGTCACTGCGGCGTCCGGTACCAGGTCGCGCAGCAGCGCACGGGCCAGCTTGAAGGTCTGGGCCGCCTTGCCATGCGGGCTGAAACTCAGCAACAGGGCGCGGGTCATTGGCTCAGGTCCTGGGAGAAATGCATGCCCAGCGGCAACAGGCCCTGGCGGAAATAGAAACGCTGGGCCAGGGCCATGTGCATGCCGGTGTCGAGCACCAGCCAGCGATAGCCACGGGCGCGGGTTTCTTCGCGGACCCGCTCGAGCAGTTGTTCGCCCAGGCGTCGACGCTGCAGGGTGGCGTCCACGACTAAATCATCGACATAGATAAACCGGCCATACAGGGTGTTTTCCGTCAGCCGGTAGCCGGCCAGGCCAATCACCTTGCCGTGCTCGCGCGCGGCCAACAGGTGGTAGCCGTTTTGCCGTTGCCGTTGGACCTGCGCGGCGAAGGCGCTGGCGTCGGTGAGGTGAGGGCGCAGTTGCTGCATCAGCGCAAAGCTGGCGATGCAATCGGCCTCGTTTTGCATCGCTACGAACTCGACTGAGTCATGCATGGTTGAAGTGCTCCTGGCACGCCTGGCTGGCGCAAGTGGCGAAGGCATTGTTGAGGCGAGAAGGCATGGGCAGTTCCTGGTGGCACGCAAGAGAGGCGCCATTTTCGCGGGTAGCCAGGCGAACCAACAGGGGCATGAATGGACAAGTGGCCTGGGACATGATCAGGCGTAGCGCCTGTGGGGCGGCGTTGAAGTGCAGTGCGCGGGTCGTGCGTGGCGGAGCCGGATCACCGGGCGGGGAGGCCGGTCTTAGTCGTTTATCTGCACGATCCCTTCGCGTACCGCAAACATCACCAGGCTGGCGACATCATGGATGTGCAGGCGATGCATGATCTGCGAGCGATGTGCCTCGATCGTCTTGATGCTCAGCCGCAGGCCTTGGGCAATATTGCGCGTGGTTTCGCCGCGGGCGATCAACCGGAGTATCTCCAGTTGGCGCACGGTCAGTTTCGAGTGCGAGATGGGCTTGGTTTCTTCGCGAGTCTGCTTGACGGCCTGGCTGACCACCAACGACACAACCGGCACCGACAGGTACTGGCCGCCACTCTTGAGCGCCTCCAGCGCGAGTTCGAGCTCAAGCACGCTGGCACTTTTCAACAGATAGCCCTTGGTGCCGAGTTGCAGGCACTGCATCACGAAGCTGGAATCCTTGTGGGTCGAGATCATCAGGATGCGGCTGGCCGGCGCGCTGATCGACAGGCTCTTGAGCAGTTTCATGCAGGCAACCCGTTCGATATCCATGTCGAACACGATAATGTCCGGTTGCAGGCTCGAGGCGAGTTCGAGGGTGGTGCTCTCACTGTCGGCTTCCGCGATGACTTCGTAGGGCTCTTTTTGCTCCAGGAGTGCACGCAGGCCGGCACGTAACAGGGGATATACATTCGCTACAAGGATTCGACAACGCATAGGCTTCAGCCCAAATCGCAGAGACAAGAGGCAGCGTTGATCTCGCTGCTGTAATTTACTGTGTAGCGTCCGTGTCTACAGGGGTTAACGCGCAGGTCGTAGAGTGTGAAGACTTTTCAGCCGTGGCGCGCGTTATCGCCAAACTCCTGGATCAAGCGGGAGAATTTATTCAACGGTTCAACGGCTTGGGCCGAGCCCAGTTTGATCGCTTCCTTGGGCATGCCAAAGACCACGCAACTGGCCTCGTCCTGGGCGATGGTCTGCGCGCCATTTTCACGCATTGCCAGCAGCCCGCGCGCGCCGTCGTCGCCCATGCCGGTCATGATCATGCCCAAGGCGCTGGGCCCGGCATGCCTGGCGATCGAACGAAACAGCACGTCTACCGAAGGTTTATGCCGGTTAACCGGCGGGCCGTCCACAACCTCGACCTGGTAGTGCGCACCGCTGCGCTTGAGTTGCATATGCAAGCCGCCGGGGGCCAACAATGCCAGGCCACTGTGCACCCGATCCAGATGCCTGGCTTCGCGCACTTCGATCTGGCAGAGCTTGTCCAGGCGCCGGGCAAAGTCGGCGGTGAATTTTTCCGGCATGTGTTGAACGATGACAATCCCCGGGCAGTCACGTGGCAATTGGCGCAAGACAAATTCGAGGGCTTGCGTGCCACCGGTGGAACAGCCGAGCGCGACGATTTTTTCGGTGGTGCGCAGCCGGTTGACCGGTGCAATCCGGCTGTCCTCGCCAGGCGCCGTCACCGTCGCGGGCAGGGCGCGTGGACGGGTCTTGGCGCCGTCCTCGATCTTGCGTATCAACTCGGCCGACAACGCTTCCAGGCTTTGCTTGAGCCCCAGCCGCGCCTTGGTGAATACCCCCACGGCGCCTGCCGACAGTGCCTCGACGGCGACGCTGTTGCCCTGCTCGGTCAGCGTCGAGCAGATGATGGTCGGCGTCGGGCGTTCGCGCATGAGCTGGCGCAGGAAGGTCAGGCCGTCCATGCGCGGCATTTCGATGTCGAGCACCAGCACGTCCGGCCAGTCGCGGCGCATTTTTTCGATGGCGTAGAGCGGGTCGGCCGCCTGGCCGATGACCGTGATCCGTGGGTGGCTGGCCAGGCAACTGGTGAGCACCTGGCGCACCAGCGCCGAGTCGTCGACGATAAACACCTTGATCATCGCGGCAGGCTCCGTACCGGCGGCGACGGCAGGCCGTTGCGCAGGCACTCGATTGCACCGCTGCGGCCGTTGACCTGCAGGCGCCGGTAATGGTCGCCGTTGAGGTCCCAGGCGTCGACCGACCAATTGCGCAGGCTGAACTGTTCCCGCGCAAAAGCGCTGTTGCCGGCGCCGACCCTGCGCCGTGGGTTGCCTTCGAAGCGCACCAGGCTGCCACCGCCGAAAATGCCCTTGCGGTACTCCGTAGGTTGCGTGCCGTGGCGGGCCATGTCGGCGTGGATGCGCTTGAACACGGACTCGCCGTAACGGGTGTCCAGGCGTGTGCCTGCGCCCGGATCGTTGGGCAGCAGGAAGTGCGAGACCGCCAGCAGCCGTCGGTGTGGGTGCCACAGCACCACCGCGACGCAGCTGCCGAGCAAGGTGGTGACCACGCCGTCGTGGGTCCCGAAGAAGTAATCGCCGGGGTGCAGGAATATCGAAGGTTTCATAAAAGCTCGTAGACCGAAGGGCAGGTCAGGCGCATCGGCAGATCAAAGCCGTGGATGCTTTCCGCGTGCCCGATAAACAGCAGGCCGCCGACGCGCAGCTGGGTAATCAGGCGCCGGACAATCCGCTGTTTCTCTTCATTGTTGAAATAGATCAGTACGTTGCGCAAAAAGATCACGTCGAAAGGCCCGAGTGCCTCTGGCAGCGGTTGCGTAAGGTTGATCTCGCGCAGGGTGATGCGCTCGCGCAGCGCGGCCTGCACGCGAAATCGCCCGCTCATGTCGCCGACGCCGTTCAGGCAATAGCGCTTGAGCCAACCCTCGGGAAAATACTTGGCCTGGGCCATGTCATAGATGCCGTCGCGGGCCCGCGCGAGCATGCTTTGGCTCAGGTCGCTGGCGACGATGGACCAGTCCTGCGTGCGCGCGTTTTCGCTGGCAACCATTGCCAGGCTGTAAGGCTCTTCGCCGGAGGAACAGGCGGCACTCCAGATCTTCTGCGGTCCGCGCTGGCGGGCCAACCATTCACCGAAGAAATCGAAGTGCGGATGCTCACGAAAAAAGTACGTTTCGTTGGTGGTGAGCAAATCCACCACCAGCCGCCGCTCCTTGATGAACAACGGGTTGTCGAGCAACTGCAAGTAATCGGCGTAGCTGCCCAGCCGATAGTGGCGCAGGCGCTTCATCAGGCGGCCGGCGACCAGCGGGCGTTTGTTGGGCGCCAACTGGATGCCCGACGCCTCGGCCATGAGTTTCTGTAAGCGGCGAAACTCGTGTTCGGCGAGTTTCGGCAGGGTTAAAAGCGCAGACATTCAAAGGCCGTTCGTGACGGCAAGGCTCAATTGCGCGATGTCATCCAGCGACAATACCTGGGCGATATCGAGAATGATCGTGAAACCTTGTTCATTGCGGGCCATGCCGGCGATGAAGTCGGTGCGGATCCCGGCGCCGAACGGCGGCGGTGCGACCACCTGCTGCGGGTCGATGTCGAGCACCGCGTCGACGGCATCCACGACCAGGCCGATGGCCTGGGTGCTGTCGCTCAAGGCCAGTTCGATGATGACAATGCAGGTGCGGTTGCCCGCGCGGGTCAGCTCGAAGCCAAAGCGCGCGGCCAGGTCCAGCACCGGCACGACATTGCCGCGCAGGTTGATCACGCCATGGATAAACGCCGGCATCATCGGCACGGCCGTCACTTGTGCGTATTCGATGATCTCGCGCACCAGTTCGATCGGCAGCGCATAGTCCGCGTCACGCACGCGAAACGACAAGTGCTGGATGCTCAGGGGTTCGGCCAGTGAGTCGACGGTTTGAAAACGTTGGTTGGCAAGGGAAGTCATGGGCGCGGTGCTCAATTGAAACTGACGAACTGGCCTTCATCGACCGTCGTCCTGCCCTTGGACCAGCTTGGCGACGCGCTGGGGTAGTTGTCCTGGCTGCGCGGCAGGCCACGCTTGAGTGCAGGGCCGTCCTGTTCGAAGCGGAAGAAGCCGATCAGCTCCTGCAATTGTCCGGCCTGGGCGTTCATTTCTTCGGCGGTGGCGGCAAGCTCTTCCGAGGCGGCGGCGTTTTGCTGGGTGATTTGGTTCATCTGGCCCATGGCAATATTGATCTGCCCGGCGGCGCTGCTTTGTTCCTGCGAGGCGGCAGTGATTTCCTGCACCAGGTCCGAGGTTTTCTGGATGTTCGGGACGATTTCGTTCAACAGGCGGCCAGCCTGTTCGGCCAGGTGCACGCTGCTGGAGGCGACTTGACCGATCTCCTGGGCCGCCACCTGGCTGCGCTCGGCGAGCTTGCGCACTTCGGCGGCGACCACCGCGAAGCCTTTGCCGTGATCACCGGCGCGGGCCGCTTCGATGGCAGCGTTGAGCGCCAGCAGGTTGGTCTGGTAGGCGATGTCGTCGATGATGCTGATCTTGTCGGCAATCTGCTTCATCGCCAGCACCGTGTCGCTGACCGCGCCACCGCCTTGCACCGCGTCGTTGGCGGCTTTGCCGGCAATGCCGTCGGTGATTTTTGCGCTTTCAGTGTTCTGGGCGATCGACGCCGACATTTCCTCGACCGAGGCGCTGGTCTGCTCGACGCTGGCCGCCTGTTCGTTGGCGGCCTGGCTCAGTGACTGCGAGGTGGAGCTGACTTGTTCGGAGGCCGAGGAGAGTGAATCGGCGGAACTGCGCACGTCCCCGAGGATGCTGCGCAGGCGCTCGGTCATGTTTTGCATGGCCGCGAGCAACTGTCCGGTTTCATCGCGGCTGTCTGCCTGCAGGTCCTGGCTCAGGTCGCCGGCGGCCATGCGGTTGGCGGCGGCCACCGCACCGTTGAGCGGCTTGGTGATACTGCGCGTGACCAGCACGCCAATGACCACGCCAAACAGCGTGGCGGCGAGGACCAGCGCGATCATTTGCAGGCGCGAGCGGTCGGCGATATCGGAGATTTGCTGATTGGCCTCTTTGGCGCGCTCCTGTTTGTAGCGGCTGACTTCGCCGATCAGGCGGTCGATCTGCTCGCCGCTGACCACGGCCTTGGGCAGCAGGTCGGTGACGTCGCTGGTCTCCTGCAACTGGCTGGATTGCTGATGCAGGGTCAACACCTGGTGCACCAGGTTTTCGTAGTCCTTGAGCGGCGTTTCCAGCTGGTCGATCTGCGCCATGCCTTCCTTGGTGATAAAGCTGGCGCGTGCACTGTTGATCAGCGTGCGGGTTCTATCCAGCGCGGCCTTGGCCTGGTTCGCCGCCTGCTCACGCGCCGCGTGGTTGGTCGACAACAGGCTCTGGCGCATCGAGCGGCCGGCGACGATCAGCTGGATATTGGCTTCCTGCAGAGTGCTCAAGCCCGTGACGTCCAGCTCGTACATGCGGTCGGACAGGCCATTCACCTGTTCGAGGTTGCGGATGCCGATAAACCCGATGATCGCGGTCAACGCGACGACCACCAGGAAACCGGCGGTGAGTCGGATGCCTATCTTCATGTTGCGAACAAATTGCATGCGGTTTCTCCTGAAAAGGCTAGGCAAGGGGTTCTAAAAGGGATACGTCGAGGGCGGCAGGGGCCTGCAGCTGTCGGAACAGGCTGGGCACATCCAGGATCAGCGCCACTTGCCCGGAGCCGAGGATGGTCGAGCCACTGATGCCGCGCAGGTGCTGGAACATCTGGCCGAGTGGCTTGATCACGGTTTGCAGCTCGCCCAGCAGGTGGTCGACGATCAACCCGGCGTGCTGCCGGCCTTGGCTGACCACCACGATATTGTGGCGCCGGGCAGTGCTTGCGGGCAGCCCGAAGTGTTGATCCAGGGCTATGCACGGCAGCGGCGTGCCGCGCAGGTTGAGGTAGCCGTACTGGCTGGTGAGCGACGCGGCGTTGGCCTCCATGCATTCGGTGACCATGTCCAGCGGGATGACAAAACTGTCTTGGCCCACGCCCACGTGAAAGCCGTCAATGATCGCCAGGGTCAGCGGCAGGCGAATCCGGAAGGTGCAGCCCAGGCCTTGCTGCGACTCGATCTCGATGCTGCCGCGCAGTTGCTCGATGGCGCTGCGCACCACGTCCATGCCAACGCCGCGCCCGGAGAGGTCGGACACCTGTTCGGCGGTGGAAAAGCCGGCTTCGAAAATCAGCCGGTGAATCGCGGCCTCATTGAGCACCGCCTCGGCCTCGATCAGGCCTTTGTCGATGGCTTTTTCGCGAATCCGCGCGGTATTCAGGCCGCGCCCGTCGTCGCTGATTTCCAGCACGATCATGCCGGAGTCATGGTAGGCGTTGAGCTGCAGGTTGCCCTCGGCGGGCTTGCCAGCTGCGAGGCGGTCGGCGGCCGACTCGATGCCATGGTCGATAGCATTGCGCACCAGGTGGGTGAGCGGGTCGGCGATCTTGTCGATCACGGTTTTGTCCAGCTCGGTGTCGCCGCCACGGATGCCCAGTTGGATGTGCTTGCCCAGTTGCTTGCTGACATCGCGGACCACGCGGTGGAAGCGGTTGAAGGTTTCACCGACCTCGACCATGCGCAGTTTCAGCGCGCTCTCGCGGATCTGCTCGACGTGCTGGTGCACGGCCAAGGCGCTTTCGATACACGCATTGTCGCCAGTGCGTTTGGCCTGCATCTGCGCACCGGCGGTACTGATGACCAGCTCGCCGACCAGGTTGATCAGCTCATCGAGCTTGTGCGCAGGGACCTTGACCATGCTGGTGTATTGCGGACGGCGGTCGCGGGCCGGCGATTTTTTTTCGGCGGGCGCGGCCAGGGTGGGCGCAGGCTCGGTGCAGGGTTCAAGGGTGAGGGTGCAGAAGTCGACGATGAAGTCGAAGACGTCGACGATCTCCTCGCGGCTCGCGGCGCTGCGCAGGGTCAAGGTAAAGCCCAGGTAACAGGCTTCGGGGTCGAAGCTGTCAAGGCCCGGCAGCCGATCGGTGCGGGTGTGCAGGGTGACGATTTCGCCCAGGCGGCTGAGGTAACGCAGGAAGGCCGCCGGATCGAACCCGTTGCGCAACAGCGCCTCGCTGAAGTCGATCGACAGTTGCCACAGTTGCGCATTGGCGCTGATGGTCGGTACGGCCGGCACACTGTCGACGACGGGCGTGTCGTCACTCAGGCCACGCGCCTGCGCCAGGGCGTCGAGCAACAGTGCCTGTTGGGCCAGGTCGGTGTGCATCTCACCGGTGGCGGGGTCGACGGCTTCAAGCATCCGCCGCAGTTCGTCCATGCAGCGCAGCATCAACGAGGTGAGGTCTTCATTGAGCGTGCGCTGGCCGTCGCGCACTTGCATCAGCAGGCTTTCAAGGTGATGGGTGAGATTGACCAGCGGTGTCAGCGAGAAAATACCCGCCGAGCCCTTCAACGTGTGTACGGCGCGGAACAAGCCGTTGACCGCGTCGCTGTCTTCGGGCGCGGTTTCCAGTTGAAGCAGGCTGTCTTCGGCATCCTTGAGCAAGTCCCGGCCTTCGCTCAGGAAGCCCTGGAGCAATTGATTCCACTGTTCGCCAGTGAGCATGGTCAATCCTCGATCCGAGCGTTGGGAAACAGTGATTCCAGGCGCAGCAGTGCGAGGGTTTCGCGCACGGCAGGGGCGGCATCGACCACGGTGACCGGGCTACCGCCCTGGCTGAGCGCGCGTTGGATCACCAGCAGCAATTGCAGGCCGGCGCTGTCGAAATCGCCGATACCGGCCAGGTCAAGCTGCCAGGCGTCGGCGTTGAGCGGCAACAGCGCGACAAAGGCATCACGCGCGTCGCTGACCTGATAAATGCTCAGGTCACCGTCGATACGAATGCGCGTCGGGCCGCCGAAAGCGGAAGGGGTCAGCGTGAACATGGGCTCAGCCCATCAACTTTTCGACGGCCGCCAACAGGGTCTGCGGCTGGAACGGCTTGACGATCCAGGCCCTCGCGCCGGCTGCCTGGCCTTCGGCTTTTTTCGACTGTTCGCTTTCGGTGGTGAGCATGATGATGGGCGTGAAACGGTATTCGTTGCGCGCCTTGACCGCTTTCACCAGGCCGATGCCGTCGAGGTTCGGCATGTTCACGTCGCTGATGATCAGGTTGATCTTTTGCCCGGTCAGCTTGGTCAGTGCATCGCGCCCGTCGCAGGCCTCAAGGACCTGGTGACCGGCGCCGGTGAGGGTCATCTTGACCAGTTGGCGCATGGACTGCGAGTCATCGACGATTAGTATGGTCTTGGCCATGTTCGGCTCCCTCGAAAGTGAAATTAACTGGAAAGTCGTCGCCTCAGAAAAATGTCACTTCGGCGCTGGAAGGGGTCTTGGGCTGGCCGTGGCGTTCTTCATCAGTGGTAAAACGCTGACGTAGCCGGTCCAGCCAGGCAGGGGCGTCGTGCAGGCTCGGGTCGTTGGCGACGATGGCGTCGAGCAGGTCCTGCAGGTCACTCTGTACGTGTTCGAGCATCTGGTCGGTGCGGTCCTGGAACTGCAGGCTGACCATGATTGCCTGGATGTCGTGCTGGGTTTCGCGGGCATCGTGCTGCAGCGCGTGGGAGGCGTCGGACAACTGGTTGAGGTTGTCGCCCAGGCGACTCATCACGCCGCTCACCGACTGGCTGAGGAAGTCCAGGTTGCTCTGTTCGCTGGTGCCCAGTTCGGCGGCCGCCTCGATGGTGGTCTGGATCGCGTGGGTGATCTCGCCAACCTTCTCATCCATGGCCAGGCCGGTCTCGGCCGACAGCGTGGAAAGCTTGCGCACCTCATCGGCGACCACCGAAAAACCGCGGCCGTACTCACCGGCCCGGGCCGCCTCGATAGCCGCATTCAGTGCCAGCAGGTTGGTTTGCTTGGCAATCTCCTGGACCCGGCGGGCCATGTGCTGCAACTGGCTGGCGTAGCTGTCCAGGTGGCTGATGGTGTCGAGCAGTGCATGCTGGCGCTGGCTGCTGGCGCGAAACGATTCGGTGACTTCGTGCAGGCGCTGGTTGGCATCGCGCAGGCTTTCGCCGACGCCGCCGTTGCCGAGCACGTCGTTGGAGTTGTCGAGGCTCTGTTCGAGGCGTTGGGCGATGTTGTGGAAACGCTGGAACAGCTCGCCGATATTGCTTTGCAGCAATGCCCGCGTTTGCCCCAGGCTGTCGCGCCAGCTCGGAGCGACGCCCTCGATCAGTTGCCAGTCGCCAGCGCTGGCCTGGGTCAGAGCCGATTCGACCGGCGTCTGGGATTGACTGGTGGCAGCGGCTTTGGCGGTTTTTCTCGGGCGCAGGGCGAGCAGGGCGAGGCTGCTCAGCAACAGTCCGGCGTGGGGTAACAGGTGGACGGGTACAACCAATCCGATGGTTGCCAATGCGAGGCCGAGCCAGGCCCCAAGGTAAATGCGCATCGCCAGCTTCCGTTGCAGGGTGTCAGATCGGCGGATGATAGCGATGGCGTAATGATGTCAGTATAAGGACAACCCTTAATCCTTAGGTTATGTCCTACAAAATCAAGCGGGCTTTGGGCGGGTAACAAGTCGACCGGTCGATCAGGTAAAAAGCGTTGCACCCAAGGGTTGCAAGAGCAGCGTCGATTGCGGGGTGCAGGCAGGGCAGGGAGTTTGGAGTAGGGTTTCGGCGTAAGGGTCGCTCACGCCGAGCCAGGCCTCCCTCACAGGCCTTGGCTGCCCCGGATCAGGTCATACGCTTTGCGCGCAATCGGGTTTGCCGTATTCGGCCGGATCCACAGGTAGTAGGTCACTTCCGGCAAACGCGGCAATCCATCCGTTTCGCCGAGCACGCGCATGTCCGGCCCGAGCATCTCCATGCTCCGTGGCGTCACGCCCAGGCCCGCGCGAGTGGCGGCCTTGATGCCGATCAAGTTCGACGCCAGGTACGCCTGGCGCCAGGGGATGTTCGCCCGCTCCAGGGCCTCCAGCGCATAGCGCCGATAGATGCTCGGCTCATCCACCAGGATCAGCGGCAACGGCTCGCTGGGCGAATGAATGTACTGCGCCGAACAGATCCACCACACCGGCGAAGTGCGCAGGGCGAAGCCTTCCAGGTTGGGGTCGGAGCGGGTGGAAATCACCATGTCGACCTTGCCGCGGTGCAGGTCATCCATCAGGAACGGGCTGCGGCCCACATCGATTTCCAGGCGCAGGCGCGGCGCGGAACGGGCGATATGGCTGAGGATCGGCGGCAGGATGGTGTCGGCGATATCGTGTGGCGAGCCAATGCGCAGCACGCCGCTCAGGCTGCTTTCGCGCAGCGAATTCAGCGCGTCGTCATTCAGCGACAGCATCTGCCGCGCATGCCGCAGCAGCTGCAGGCCCGGCTCGGTCAGCTGTTTCTGCCGGCCGCGCTTCTCGAACAGGCTGACCCCCACTTGCTGCTCCAGGCGCTGCATGTGCTGGGTCACGGACGATTGGGTGCGAGACAGGTGCGTGCCGGCTTCGGCGAAGCTGTGGTGGTCGACCACGGCGATAAAGGTGCGCAGGAGTTCAAGGTCGAGGGTCGACATGGCCGGTTCCAGGGGCGGTTTTACATCAAGGGTGTGAAGTTAAACATTACAGATATTTATGTATGCGTGAAGCAGATTTTTACCGCGCCCAGTAAAACATGGGTTATGCCGAAACTGCAGGTCGTGCCGATACGGCAAGTTATAACGATATGAGATATTTGCATTTCCGTTGCCCCTGCACACTCCCTAGCATGCCCCTCCATCAGGTCGGGGTACGCCGATCATTAGCCAGGGGGAAGTCCAATGATGTTGAAGAAATGGTTGCCGGTGGCCCTTGGGTCGATGATCGCCCTGGGCGGCAGTGTGGCGGCGCAGGCCGATGCGACCCTGGACAAGATCGAGCAGCGCCATGTGCTGGTGGTCGGCGTGCTGTTGTCCGGCGGACCGTTCGGCAGCATCGACCCGGCCACGCAACAGCCCAAGGGCTTGAACGTCGACCTGGCCAACGAGCTGGGGCGTCAACTCAAGGCCCAGGTGCAACTGGTGCCGGTGTTGCCGGCCAACCGCGTGCAGTTCCTGCAACAGGGCAAGGTCGATCTGCTGATCGCCAACATGGAGTGGACCGCCGAGCGCGGTGAAATCCTCGGGTTTGTCCCGACCCCGTTCTACCGCATCGGCGGCACCGCCGCAGTGCTCAAGGACAGCAAGATCACCCGTTGGGAAGACCTCAAGGACCAGCCCGTCTGCACCTCCCAGGGCAGCAGCTATGTGAAGCCGCTGACCGAGTTCGGCGCGCAGATCAAGGCGTTCAAGAGCTCGTCCGAATCGCTGCTGGCGCTGCGTGGCAACAACTGCGTGGCGGCGGTGCATGACTCCACGCTGATCAACCCGCTGATCAACGACAGCGCTGAATGGAAGGATTACCGCGCGATCAGCCCGGAACTCAACCCGGCACCGTCGGTGATCTGGACCCGTCGCGGCGAAAACGATACCCAGGCCAAGCTCGACCCGATCGTCAAGGAACTGCACCGCAGTGGCTGGCTGATCGACGCCCAGACCCGCAACCGCATCAGCCCGGCGTCGCCGGCCCTGGTGGAATTGCAAAACCAGTTCAAGGGCGCCTGAGCATGCAGATCAAAACCCTGGCCGCACTCGGCCTGGCCCTGTGCGCCGGCTTCGCACACGCCGACGCTACCCTCGACAAGATCCAGCAGCGCCACGCCATCAGCGTCGGTGTGATTCTCAGTGGTCCGCCGTTCGGCACCCTCGACCCGAAGACCGGCGAGCACCTGGGCTACAACGTCGAACTGGCCAAGGGCATCGGCCAGGCGCTGGGCGTCGAGACCCGGACAGTCTCGGTGCTGGCGCCCAACCGCGTGCAGTTCCTGCAGCAGGGCAAGGTCGACATCCTGATCGCCAATATGCAGTTCACCGAAGAGCGCGCCGAGATCCTCGACTACGTGCCGACGCCGTATGAGGAAGTCGGCGGCGCGGCCTTGATTCGCAAGGGTGCGGGCATCACCCAGTGGGCCGACCTCAAGGACAAACCGGTGTGCGTGTCCCAGGGCAGCAACTTCATCAAGCCACTGCAGGAGACCTACGGCGCGCAGATCAAGGCGTTCCGCAGCCAGTCCGAATCGCTGTTGTCGCTGCGCGGCAATGGCTGCGTGGCGGCGGTGCACGTCAGCCCGACCATGCACGCATTGCTCAGCGATGCCGAGTGGGCCGGTTATGAGATCCCGTTGCCGGGCGACCTGATCCCGTCCAAATCGGTGATCTGGATTCGCAAGGGCGAACACGACACCCAGGCCAAGCTCGATGCCATTGTGCGCGACTGGCACAAGAGCGGCTTCCTGATCGCCCTCGGCGAGCGTACCGGCATGGCGCCGTCCCAGGCCCTGCGCGACCTGCACGAGCACTACAGCCATGAGTGATGCGTTGTTCGCCACCTTGCAACAACTGCTCGGCGCGGCCCATGTACACCGCAATGACGAGGCGGCGCAGTACCTCACCGACAAGCAGGGGCGCTACACCGGGCAGGTGATTGCGGCGGTACACCCGGCGAACACTGAGGAAGTGGCGGCGGTGGTGCGCGCCTGCGTGGCGTTGAAGGCACCGATCGTGGTGCAGGGTGGCAACACCGGCCTGATGGCCGGTGCCACGCCGGATGCCAGCGGGCGTTCGGTGTTGCTGCTGCTCGACCGCATGAACCGCGTGCGCCAGGTCGATACCGACAATGACACCCTCACGGTGGAAGCCGGCTGTATCCTGCAACACGTGCAGGACGTGGCCCGCGCTGCCGGCCGCCTGTTCCCCCTGAGCCTCGGTGCCGAGGGCAGTTGCACGATTGGCGGCAACCTCGGCACGAATGCCGGCGGCACGGCCGTGCTGCGTTACGGCAACACCCGTGAGTTGACCCTGGGCCTGGAAGTGGTGACCGCCGAAGGCGAGATCTGGCACGGCCTGCGCGGTCTGCGCAAGGACAACACCGGCTACGACCTGCGCGATTTGTACATTGGCAGCGAAGGCACGCTCGGTATTATTACCGCGGCCACCCTGAAGCTGTTCCCGCAGCCCTTGGCCCAGGCCACCGCCCTGCTGGCCTTTGACCAACTGGCCCAGGCCGTGGCGTTCCTGTCCCACGCCCGCGCCGGTTTTGGCGCCAATCTCACGGCCTTCGAATTGCTCAGCGCCGATTGCCTGGCGTTGCTGCGCGAGCAGTTCCCGGACGGCCCGCAGCCGTTCAAGGGCGCGAGCCAGCCTTGGTTTGCCTTGATCGAACTCTCTGACAACCACGGCGAACAGCATGCCCGCGAAGCCTTTGAACGCGTGCTCGGTGAAGCCTTCGAGCAGGCCTTGATCGCAGACGCGCTGATTGCCGAAAGCCTGGCGCAAAGCGAAGCACTGTGGCTGCTGCGCGAGAACATGAGCGAGGCGCAAAAGCGCGCCGGGCGCAATATGAAGCACGATATCTCGGTACCGATTTCCCAGGTGGTGGCTTTCGTCGCGCACACGGATGCCGTGCTCCAGCAGCATTTCCCCGGCGTGCGCAACTTCACCTTCGGCCACCTCGGCGACGGCAACCTGCATTACAACGTGGCGCATCCACTCGATTCGACGGTGGAGGCGCACATGGCGCAGTACGCCGAGTTGAGCGCGATGGTGCACGACAGCGCGCACGCGCATGGCGGCTCGATCAGTGCCGAGCACGGCATCGGCCAGCGCAAGGTGGGCATGCTGGGTCGCTATAAAAGCGCGGTGGAACTGGACCTGATGCGCCGCATCAAGCAGGCGCTGGATCCGCACAACCTGCTCAATCCCGGCAAAGTCCTCGAGGTGCAGCCATGAACGTACGCCTGTCCCGGCGCGTGCAGCGGGTGTCGCTGTCCGCCAATGCCGCCGCCAAGTCCCGCGCCACCGAACTGCGGGAGGCCGGTCGTGACATCCTCGACCTCACCACCGGCGAGCCGGACTTCGACACCCCGGAGCACATCAAGCAGGCCGCCTATGCGGCCATCGCTGCGGGTGCCACCAAGTACACGCCGACGCCGGGCGTAAAGGCCTTGCGGGTGGCGGTGCAGCGCAAGCTGGCCGCAGAAAACCACCTGGATTATCCGCTGGCGTCGATTGTGATCGCCAACGGCGCCAAGCAGATCATCTTCAATGCTTTCGCCGCCACCCTGGATGACGGCGATGAAGTGCTGGTGCCGACGCCGTACTGGCCGTCATTTCCCGACAGCGTGCGCTTCAACGGGGGCGAGCCGGTCTTGATCGAGTGCGGCCTGGCGCAGGGCTGCAAGCTGCTGCCGGCCCAGTTGGAACAGCACATCAGTGCGCACACGCGCTGGCTGATTCTCAACGGCCCGGGCAACCCCAGCGGCGCGGTGTACAGCACCACCGAGTTGCAGGCGTTGGCCGCGGTGCTGCGTCGCCATCCCCAGGTGCTGGTGCTGCTGGATGAACTGTATGAACACATCCGCTTCGACGGTCGCCCGGCCCAGAGCCTGTTGAACGTCGCTCCGGACCTGCAGGACCGGTGCCTGCTGGTGGGCGGCGTGTCCAAGACCTACGCCATGACCGGCTGGCGCATCGGCTTTGGCGCGGGGCCGAAAACCCTGACCGACGCCATGGCGGTGGTGCAATCGCAATCGACCTCCGGTGCTTCTTCGGTTGGCCAGGCGGCGGCGTTGGCGGCGTACACCGGCGGGCTGGATTTTCTCGCCGAGCAGGTTGCGGCGTATCAATTGCGCCGGGACATCCTGGTCGCCGCGCTGGAAAACGTCGACGGTCTGCAAGTGCTGGAACCCCAGGGTGGCTTCTTCGTCTTCGTGCGTTGCGCCGGGCTGCTGGGGCGTTCTCGTCCCGATGGCCAGCGCATCGACAACGACGGCGACGTGGTCGCCTGGTTGCTGGAGGAGGGCGTGGCCGGGGTGGCAGGTAGCGCCTATGGGTTGTCACCGTGGTTTCGCCTGTCGATTGCCACCGCGACCGAGAGTGTCGCCGAAGCGGGGCGGCGGATCGCGACCGCCTGCGGGAAGTTGCAATGATGGAGCTGTTCGTCCACTGGGCTGCCGGTATCGGCCTGAACTACAACTTTCTGCTCGATGCCTATCAGCGCGGCACGCTGGTGCAGGGCGCGCTGACCACGGGGCTGCTGTGCCTGTTCACCATTATCGGCAGCCTGCTCGCGGGTATCAGCCTGGCGGCGATGCTGACGTCCGGCAACCCGTGGCTGGCCAAGCCAGCGCGGGTGTTTATCGAGGTCACGCGCAACACGCCGACCCTGGTGCAGCTGTACTGCGCGTTCCTGGTGCTGAACATGCTGCTGACCCAGGCGGTCGGCGCGGCCAACCCGCTCACGCCGTTCGCCTGGGTGGTGATCGTCATCTCCCTGCACAAGGGCGCATTCCATGCCGAGGCCCTGCGCGCCGGCATCGAGGCGGTGCCCGCCGTGACCCTGGAAGCCGCCAGTTCGCTGGCCTTCAGCAGCCGCCAATTATTGTGGAATGTGCAGCTGCCGCTGGCCCTGCGTTTTGCCCTGCCGTCGCTGATCAACAACCTGATCGACCTGGTAAAGATGACCGCCGTGGCCTCGGCGATTGCGGTGGGTGACATCACCTACGCCGCGATCATGATCTGGACCCAGAGCGACAACGTGCTGGAACTGATGATCCTGATCCTGAGCTTCTTCGGCCTGCTGAGTTTTATCGTCAATTGTGTGGGGCGCTGGCTCGAAGCGCGCCTGAGGATGCCCGGCTATGGCCATTGATTCATTCCCGGTGCTGTCGGCCTTGCTGCAATGGTCGCCGGCGCTGGTTGCAGGCTTTGGCCAGAACATCCTCATCAGCCTGTTGGCGATTGGCATTGGTTCGGTGCTGGGCCTGTTGATCGGCGCCCTGGCGCTATCGCCATTGGGGGCTATCGCGCGGCTGTGGGTGCAGGTATTTCGCAATGCGCCGTGGCTGGTACTGATCTATTTCACCACCTACGTGTTTCCGTTCGAGATTCATATCGGCAGCAGCTACGTGTCGTTTCCCGACTGGATCAAGGTCACCATCGGCCTGGCCCTGCCGGCCAGCGCCAACGTCGCGGAAATCTTTCGTGGCGCCATCGGCTCGATCCCCAGCACTCAGTGGGAAGCCGCGCGTTCGCTGGCGTTCACCCGTGGCCAGCTGTTCCGTTCGATCATCCTGCCGCAGTGCTTCAAGCGCATGTTGCCACCGTGGATGAACCTCTACGCGGTGGTCACCATGGGCACCGCGCTGGCGTCGCTGGTGGGCGTGCATGACGTGATCGACACCGCGCAGATTGCCAGCAACACCGTGAACATGACCGGTTTTACCGTGGTGATCTACCTCAGCCTGCTGGTGCTGTTCTTTGCCTATTGCTACCCGATTTCCCGTCTCACCCAACACCTGGAGCGCCGCTATGCCTTCTATTGAACCCCTGGTGAGCCTGCGGGATGTCCACCTGTCGTTCGGCGCCAACCCGGTGCTCAAGGGCATCGATCTTGAGGTGCTGCGCGGCCAGGCGGTGTCGATCATCGGCCCGTCGGGCTCGGGCAAGTCCACGATCCTGCGCTGCATCACCGGGCTGTTGCAGCCCCAGCGCGGCAGCATCCGCGTGGGCCAGACCCAGGTCGACACGCTGGCCCAGGAGGCCCAGCGCATCGAGTTGCGCAAGCGCGTCGGTTTTGTGTTCCAGCAATACAACCTGTTCCCGCACTTGTCGGTGCTGGAGAACCTGGTGATCGCCCCGCGCAAGGTGCTCGGGCGCAATCGTGCCGATGCAGAAAAAGACGCGCGGGCACTGTTGGCCAAGGTGCGCATGGAGCACAAGGCCGATGCCTATCCCGGCCAGCTCTCCGGTGGCCAGCAGCAGCGCGTGGCGATTGCCCGTGCCCTGGCGATGCGCCCGGAACTGATCCTGTTCGACGAAGTGACTTCGGCGCTCGATCCGGAAACCGTCGGCGAAGTGCTGACGGTGATCCGCGAGCTGACCGAGGAGGGCATGACCTGCGTGTTGGTCACCCACGAAATGCGCTTCGCCGAAGAGATCAGCGACGTCGTGTACTTCACCGAAAACGGCGTGATTGTCGAGCATGGCAGCGCCGCGCAGATTTTCCAGAACCCGACCAGCGAACGCACCCAGACGTTCCTGCGACATGCCCTGGGCGACTCCGGGCGCCGTGGCCCGATCGCCCATGATCCGTACCTGTTGACCAATTTGAGCCGTTACAGCCTGTCAGTCTGATAAGAGGAAAACCGTCATGAGTAGCGAAAACCGTGCTGCTGTTATCGAAGCGTTCCTGCAGCAAATCCGCGTCATCAACCAGCGCGGCGTAGACCGCGCGGCCCTGGTGGAAATCGTCGGCCTGCTGGAAAACCTCGCCGAGCGGCGCGACCTGTTCAACTTCGATGAATTCCCCGCGCCGGTGCCGGGGCAGGGCAGTACCGCCTTCCGCTATCGCCTGAATGACGATGGCGACACTCCGACGCTGTACCTCAACTCGCTGTTGCCGGGCAAAAGCACAATCGCGCATAACCACGAGACGTGGGCAATCATCAGTGCGGTGGAAGGCCAGGAAATCAATTACGTCTACGCGCGCAGTGATGAGGGCCGTGAGCCGGGCTTCACCACCCTGACGCTTGAGAAAGAAGTGATCGTGCAACCGGGCACCTCGATTTCGTTCCTCGGTGAAGACCTGCACGGCATCAAGGTCGAAGGCGAGCAGGCGACGTTGCACTTCCATCTCTACGGCTTGCCGCTGGAGTCGCTGAACGGCCGGTATGGCGTGGAAGCGGACGGCCGCATCCTCAACTACAACGCCTCGCAGATGGCGCCTTCCATCAAGGCGTATTTGTAAGCACTCCTGAGGATCGTTCCCACGCTCTGCGTGGGAACGCAGGTTGTGACGCTCTGCGTCACGCCAGACACCGGGACGCAGAGCGTCCCAAACGACATTCCCACGCAGAGCGTGGGAATGATCAAAGGGCGGGGTTTTTATGATTGATCTGTACTACTGGCCCACCGGCAACGGCCTCAAGGTCGGGATCCTGCTCGAAGAGCTGGGCTTGGATTACCGCCTGGTGCCGGTGAATATCCGGGAAGGCCAGCAAAAGCACGCCGACTTCCAGCGCATCAGCGCCAACGGGCGTATCCCGGCGATTGTCGACCACCGTCCCGAGGTGTCGTTGAGCCTGTTCGAGTCCGGCGCGATCCTCAATTACCTGGCCGACAGCGCCGGGCAATTCCTGCCACCGGCCGGCACTGCCGAGCGGCAGAAGGTCCAGGAATGGCTGTTCTGGCAGGTCGGGCATATCACCCCGTATCTCAGCCAGTTGCAGCTGTTCAAGGAGAAGGCCCCCGAGCCGATTGCCTTCGCCCTCGACCTGTTGAATGCCGAAGCCACGCGCCTGTACCGGGTGCTGGAGCAGCGCCTGGCCGAAGTGCCGTATGTGGCCGGCGAGTACTCGGTGGCAGACATGGCGATTTTTCCGTGGATCCAGCCGTTGCGCCAGGGCCAGCAGTTGGCGGACTACCCGCATATCCAGGCCTGGCGCTTGCGCATCCAGGCGCGGCCGGCGGTGCAGCGTGCCTATGCCAAGGGTCGCGAAGTGGCACCGGGCGAACGTTCGTTGGCGTTGCAGTAACTCTTTTCTTACTTTGTTGGGACTTCCATGAGCCAGACCATCACCCCAAGTCAACTGCAGCAATGGCTGTTCGACGGGCAGGAAATCGCCGTATTCGACGTGCGCGAACACGGGCAATACGGCGAGGCCCACCTGTTCCATGGGGTGAACCTGCCCTATAGCCGCCTGGAGCTGGAGGTACGCCGCCTGGCGCCCAACCCGCAGGTGCGCCTGGTGATCTACGACCAGGATGGCGGTGAAGTCGCGGCACTGGCGGCGGCGCGGTTGCAGGCGCTGGGCTACCGCCGCGTGCAGGTGCTTGAAGGTGGCGCGCAGGGTTGGCAGGCCGCCGGTTTGCAGCTGTTTGCCGGGGTGCATGTGCCGTCCAAGGCCTTTGGCGAGCTGGTCGAGGAGGCCAGCCACACGCCTCACGTCACCGCGCGGCAACTGGCCGAGTGGCAGGCGCGTGGCGAGCCGCTGGTGGTGCTCGACGGGCGGCCGTTCGAGGAGTACCGCAAGATGACCATTCCCGGTTCGATCTGCTGCCCCAACGGCGAGCTGGGCTATCGCGTGCATGATCTGGTGCCGGATGACCGCACGCCGATCGTGGTCAACTGCGCCGGGCGTACGCGCAGCATTATCGGCGCGCAGACGCTGATCAACCTGGGCTTGAAAAACCCGATCTACGCCCTGGAAAACGGCACCCAGGGCTGGTACCTGGAAGACTTCCAGCTGGAGCATGGCAGCACCCGCCGCTATGCCGAGCAGGTCAACGGCGACCTGGCCTCCCAGCGCCAGGCTGCGCGGCAACTGGCTGAGCGGGCAGGGGTGACGACGGTGTCGGCGGATCAGGTTCGCCAATGGGCCGATGACGCGCAACGCAGCCTGTTCCTGTGTGATGTGCGCACTGGCGAAGAGTTTGCCCTGGGCACGTTGCCCGGCGCGCAACACACGCCTGGCGGGCAGTTGATCCAGTCCACCGACCTGTACATCGGCGTGCGCCAGGCGCGCATTGTGCTGGTGGACAGCGATGGCGTGCGCGCACCGATTGTCGCCAGCTGGCTGCGGCAGTTGGGGCATGAGGCCTACGTGCTGAGCGGCGGTATCGACAGTGGCCTGGCCCTGCCGGTGTTGCAGCCGGTGGCGTATGAGCCGTTGCCGTTGATCAGCCCCGAGGCGCTGGCGGCGCAATTGAGTGAGGTAAACCTGGTCGATCTGCGCCCGAGCATGGTGTATCGCAAGGGGCATATTGCCGGCTCCACCTGGTCGATTCGTGCGCAGCTTAAAACCGATCAGCGTCCGCTGGTACTGGTGGCGGATGACCCTGCAGTCGCGGCCTTCGCGGCCCAAGGGCTGTCGGCTCGATTGCTCGACGGCGGCCTCGCTGCCTGGGCAGCGGCCGGCCTGCCGGTCAACGAAGACCCGCAAAACCCGCCCGACGCGCAGTGCATCGACTTCCTGTTCTTCACCCATGACCGCCATAGCGGCAACAAGGACGCCGCCCGCCAGTACCTGGCCTGGGAAATCGGCCTGTTGGCGCAAATGAGTGAGGCGGAAATCGCCAGCCTCAAACCCTTGGCGCCGCCGTCACGCGTGCGCACGCGGTTGATCCACGCCGCGCGTACCGAAAAGGGCCACGGTGGCCGCGCAGTCAATGTGCCGATCACGCGCCTGAGCACGGTGCTGTTCGACAACCTGGCGCAAATGCGCGACGCCCGTGCCCGTCGCGACAGCGAGCGCGTGCTGACCTACGGCGCGCGCGGCAACCCGACCTCCCACGCGCTGGAAGATCTGGTGAGCGAACTCGAAGGTGGCTATCGCACGCGTCTCTACGGCACGGGCCTGGCGGCAGCGGCCCAGGTGTTCCTGGCCTATCTGCGCCCCGGCGATCATGTGCTGATCACCGATGCGGTGTACTCGCCGGTGCGCAAACTGGCCTGCGAGTTTCTCCAGCCCTTCGGCATCGAGGTGAGTTACTTCTCGCCGGATGGCAAGGATTTGGAGGCGCAACTGCAAGCCAATACCCGGCTGGTCTACGCCGAAGTGCCGGGCTCGCTGCTGTATGAGCTGTGCGATTTGCCTGCGCTTGCGGCACTGTGCAAGCCGCGCAACATCCTGCTGGCCGTCGACAACACCTGGGGCTCAGGCTACCTGTACCGGCCGCTGGCATTGGGCGCGGACATCTCGATCATGGCCCTGACCAAATACCTCGGCGGGCACAGTGACGTGATGATGGGCAGCGTGTGCACCACCGAGGCCGCATGGCCGGCGCTGGGCAAAATGAGTGACACCTTCGGCAACTCGGTGAGTGCCGACGATGCCTACCTGATCCTGCGCGGTGCACGCACCCTGGCGTCGCGCCTGGATGTGCACGAACGCCAGGCCGTGGACATTGCCCTGTGGTTGCAGGCGCAGCCGCAGGTCAAGCGCGTGTTCCACCCCGCGCTGCCCGAGCATCCGGGGCATGCGCTGTGGCGTCGCGACTTCACCGGCAGCAATGGGTTGTTGTCGTTTGAGTTGGCCAGTGCCGATGCCGGCTACGTCGAACGCTTTATCGACGGCTTGCAGCTGTTTGGCCTGGGGGCTTCGTGGGGCGGCTATGAAAGCCTGGTCACCGTGGCCGACACCCAGGACCGCGACAGCGCATCCGACCGGGCGTTGAACCCGGTGGTGCGTTTGCATATCGGTCTGGAAGATGTGGCGGCGCTGATCGAGGACCTGCAGCGCGGGTTTGCGCTGGCAGGTTGAGGCCTGCGCGCTCCCACGCAAGGTGGGAGCGCGCAGCCGGT
>NZ_JASCPP010000095.1:0-26901 GCF_029959745.1 Pseudomonas sp. PS01298
CGAATGCGCAGTGTCAGCCACTATATCTGTGGCTGACCTGTCGTATTCGCGAGCAAGCCCGCTCCCACCTTTGATTTAGATCGACAGGTGGAAATCAGTTCGTCAGGCGTGCGCCACTCAGGCTGCCGCTCAATTCATACGCCACCAGCTCCGCCTGGTGCGCCGCCAGGATCTCCGGCAGCGAGCCGCGCAGGTATTCGACCCAGGTCTTGATCTTCGCGTCCAGGTATTGGCGCGACGGGTAGATGGCGTACAGGTTCAGCTCCTGGGAGCGGTAGTTGGGCATGACCCGCACCAGTGTGCCGTTGCGCAGGCCTTCGATGGCCGCGTACACCGGCAACAGCCCGACGCCCATGCCGCTGGTGATCGCGGTTTTCATCGCATCGGCCGAGTTCACCAGGAAGGGCGAGGTGTTGATCGCCACGCTCTCCTGGCCTTCGGGGCCGTTGAAGGTCCATTTATCCAGCTGGATCACCGGGCTGACCAGGCGCAGGCAGGCGTGATTGAGCAAATCCTGGGGCCGTTGCGCGCAGCCCTTGGCCTTGACGTAATCGGGCGAGGCGCAGGCGATGCTGTAGGTGATGCCCAGGCGTTGCGAGACGAAGCCCGAATCCGGCAGCTCGCTGGCCAGCACGATGGACACGTCGTAGCCCTCGTCGAGCAGGTCCGGCACGCGGTTGGCCAGGGTCAGGTCGAAGGTCACGTCCGGGTGGGTGCGGCGGTAGCGGGCAATCGCATCAATCACGAAGTGCTGGCCGATGCCGGTCATGGTGTGCACTTTCAACTGCCCGGCGGGGCGCGCGTGGGCGTCGCTGGCTTCGGCCTCGGCTTCCTCGACGTAGGCGAGGATCTGCTCGCAGCGCAGCAAATAGCGTTTGCCGGCTTCGGTCAGCGCGATGCGGCGGGTAGTGCGGTTGAGCAAGCGGGTTTGCAGATGGGCCTCAAGGTTGGAGACCGCGCGCGAAACGTTGGCGGTGGTGGTGTCCAGTTGCACGGCGGCGGCGGTGAAGCTGCCGGCTTCGGCCACGCAACTGAAGGCGCGCATGTTTTGCAAAGTGTCCATGGAGTGTTCTCAAGGGAGATGCCAAATTGTGACATGAAGTTGCGCACAGGTGTGTATCCGCTGGGCGCTGCTCTCCCCGGAGCACGGTGACGAAGGATCAGGACAAGGTCCAGGCCTCACTGACTTTGGCCTGGTAGTGCGGCAGATACTCGCGCAGCAAGTGATTGAAGGCCTCCTGCGTGCTGGCGCGGTTTTCGCCGGTAGGCGCTTCAAGGGCGGTGTGCGCGTGTTGTACCAGGGTTTCGGCGGCGCGGCTGAGTGCCGGGCTGAGGCGTTTGAGCGCGTCAATCTCGGCGGTCAGCGGCGTACCGTGCGCCTGTCGGCCAAGGGTATCGAACAACGCGTGAAAGTCGTCGGCGTGTCGCGCGACGTAAGCGTCCCAGCCCGGCTGCTGATCAGGGGTTTCCAGGTAGCGACGGGCGATGGGCAGCAGATGATCCAGCGAGTCGCTGCCCAGCTGTTCTTTGTGCAGGGTTTGCCGGGTACGCAGCGACTGCGCCGCTACGCCGAAGAACTGCTCGACCGGCGCCGGGAGCTTCAGGTCACGGCTCTTATTCAGCGTATGGCGGGTATGCAGCAGCACCGGTTGGCCGTGCTTTATTTTCACCAGTACTTGAGTGGACGACGGCCTCGCGGGATCGAGCACCGATTCGCTGATCGAGCGGACCAGGTTTTCCCAGTCGAACGTTTGCTCGCCAATCGCGCCCAGTACGCGAAGCAAGGTTTTCTTCACGACCTGCCGCGAATCTATCGGGGCGATGTCGATTGTCAGGTAATCACCGCTCAGATGGGGGTCATCAAGCTTGCGGTGGCTGGCTTCAATCGCCACCCCTTTGCCTGCCCCGGCCTGCGCCGAGGCCGTTACTGCGGCGCTGAAGCTCACTATTCGGGTCTCGGCTGTCAGCGTGTGGACTTTTAATTCGTCGGGGCGAAGCAGTGCCGGGTTGCGCTGGATCAGGCTGCGTATCTCAGCATCCTGCTGCGGAGTCAGGCGCGAGTGGGTCTTGAGCAGCACATAGCGCTCCAGCAGGGATTGGGCCTGTTTGTGGCGGGCGTGCCGGGCCGCGTTCAACGCGGACGCCGGCACGGATGTGCAGGCCTGCTGGGTGAAGTGTTGGCTGGTGTCGGCGATGTGGCGTTGCATGGCATTCAACAACGCCGCAGGGTCGTCGTTGTAGTGCTTGGACGAGGCCAGGCGCAGTCGTGCCATCTCAGGCGCTGTTTCGTGCAGGCTCAGGATATCCAGGGTTATCTGGCGCTGGGTACGCTGCAGGGTCGGCTTTATCGTGGTATTGAGCTTCAGGGCGCTGAAGACATCCACCGTGACCTTGTTCCGCGCATTCAGGAGGAGGCCTCTTTCGGTGATAACCGGCTGGGAGGTGCTTCTCATGCTGGGCAACTCAACGTCGACAAGGCCGGCGCTGGCCAGGGTATCCCGGACATAGGGTTGGCTCAGTGCTGAGCAGGCGAGGTGTTTCTGCAGGTTATGGCTATCACGCATCAAGCTGGGCAGGTTTTGAACGGTTCGCCGGATGCTCTCGCTCAGGGAGGTGCGCACCGAATGGCTGCGGGCATCGGCGTACGCTTCCAGGTTTGCGTATTCGCGAGACGATACATAGCCTACGCCGAGCTGGCTGTGGGTCTGGAACTGGTTTGCGATCGATGACTTCAGATGGGCCTGCAGACTGAGGGCGCGCGTGCTTTTGACGCGTTGGTCAGCGGTGATTGCCAGGCGCGAGTCGGCTGCCAGCTGTGGCCCGGCCCGGTTCTGCAGCGCGGGGTCCAACACAAAGTTGTAGCCGATATGACGGTGGTTGCTGCGCTCGCCGCCGTTGCGCACATAGGCAAGCGCCGGCAACAACTTCTGCGTCAGGTGCAGGTGTCGGTCATTGCTGACCGCCGCGCGAAACTGCCATTTCAGCGCGCGACACAAGGCATAGTCGGCTTCGACGTCCGGCCGCTGGCTGGAGCGATGTTGGCCAAGCACCTGCTCGGCCTTTTTGAAAAACGCGTAGTAGTCCGGTAACTCCTCTACCGACACCTCCAGCCTCGACGGGCTGCTGGACAATTTGTGGTGAAGCGCTTCTATCTGCGCTTGATCGCGATGATCGCCCGCGAGCGGGACCAGCTTGTCCAGGACCAGGTCGGCGATCCAGCGCACGTCCCGTTGCAAAGGGAACATGCCCGGCTGCAAAGGCTCGGGCGAGAGGTGCAGTTGCCTGCGCAGGGCGTCAGCGGAGGCGGGTGCGGGTGTCGGCGCTATGCGGACGCGCGTGCTGGGGGCTGAAAGCATTCGGGCACTCCAGAAGGGTGGGATGCTCGTCATTCTGCTGGTGGGCACTTCGGCACGCTGTAGGGGAATAGCCTGGCGTCGGGATAAACATCCCAACTTGCCTTGAGCCGGCGCGGATTATCGCCTGAACGGTAACAAAGATTCACAGGAATACCCGCTTATCGTTCCCCATGCCGCCCCCTAGAATTGCGCCACCTCTCCCCGCATCACCACCTCAGGAATTCGCAGCAGTGCCGCGTCGCATCAGCAGAGAGCTGAAGACTCTCAGTGTTTGTGCCTTATCGTTAGCAATCAGCGGCTGCATCGGAACCGGAGGAATCGCCCCACAGGGCCAGGCGCTCGACGCCAATCACCTGGCCACCGACGAGGCGATCCAGCAGGCCGCCCAGGACGCCCACTGGCCCACCGCGCAATGGTGGCAGGCCTTTGGCGACCCGCAACTCAACCGCTGGGTGGCACTCGCCACTCACAACAGCCCGAGTATGGCCATCGCCGCCGCGCGAGTGCGCGAGGCGCGGGCCATGGCCGGGATTGCCGAGTCGGCCGAGTCGCTGCAGATCAACAGTGACACCACCCTCAAGCGCCACAATTGGCCGAAGGATCAGTTCTATGGCCCGGGCGAGTTGAGTGGCCAGACCACCTGGGATAACAACTCGTCCCTGGGCCTGAGCTACGCGCTCGACCTGTGGGGCCGTGAAAGCAATGCCTCCGAGCGTGCCGTCGACCTGGCGCACATGAGCGCTGCCGAAGCCCGCCAGGCCCAGCTCGAATTGCAGAACAACGTGGTGCGCGCCTATATCCAGCTGTCGTTGCATTACGCCAACCGCGATATCGTCGCGGCGACCCTGGCCCAGCAACAGCAGATCCTCGACCTGGCCAACAAACGCCTGAACGCCGGGATCGGCACGCACTTCGACGTGAGCCAGGCCGAAACCCCGTTGCCGGAAACCCATCGCCAATTGGACGCCCTGGACGAGGAAATCGCCCTGAGCCGCAACCAGTTGGCGGCATTGGCCGGCAAGGGGCCGGGCGCGGGCGCGCAATTGCAGCGCCCGACCTTGTCCCTGGCCGCGCCGCTGAAACTGCCGTCTTCCTTGCCTGCACAACTGCTCGGCCAGCGCCCGGACGTGGTCGCCAGCCGCTGGCAGGTCGCGGCGCAGGCGCGTGGCATTGATGTGGCGCATGCCGGCTTCTACCCCAACGTCGACCTGGTCGGCAGCCTTGGCTACATGGCCACCGGCGGCGGCATGCTGGAGTTCCTGGCCGGCAAGAAATTCAACTACAACGTCGGCCCGGCGATCACCTTGCCGATCTTCGACGGCGGCCGTTTGCGTGGCGAGTTGGGCGAGGCCAGCGCCGGTTACGACATCGCCGTGGCGAAGTACAACCAGACCCTGGTCACCGCGCTCAAGGGCATCAGTGACCAGTTGATCCGCCGCGAGTCCATGGACAAGCAAGCGGGCTTCGCCGCGCAGTCGGTGGCCTCGGCGCAGAAAACCTATGACATCGCGATGATCGCCTACCAGCGCGGGCTCACCGATTACCTCAATGTGCTGAATGCCCAGACCCTGCTGTTCCGTCAGCAGCAGGTCGAGCAACAGGTGCAGGCCGCCCGCCTGAGCGCGCACGCCGAACTGGTGACAGCCCTGGGCGGCGGCCTCGGTGCCGGCAACGATGTGCCCGACGACGCCAAGACCCTCCCGAGCAAGACCCCGGCGGCACTCGCCGTGTTTGATCACTGAGTAGGATTGAATGACTCCCTTGCCTGCACCGCTGCGCTGGCTGCATGCCCTTGAGTGGCGCCGTGGCTTTTTCGACTGGGCACGCAGTGATGGCGTGACCTGGGTGTATATCTTCAAGGTGCTGATCGCCGCGTTCCTGACGTTATGGCTGGCCATGCGCCTGGAACTGCCGCAACCGCGCACGGCAATGATCACCGTGTTCATCGTGATGCAACCGCAGAGCGGCCAGGTGTTCGCCAAGAGTTTTTACCGCTTCCTCGGCACCCTGGCGGGCTCGGCGGTGATGGTCTTTTTGATTGCCTTGTTTGCGCAGAACACCGAGTTGTTTCTTGGCGCGCTGGCGATCTGGGTCGGCATTTGCACCGCCGGTGCGACCCGCAACCGTAACTTTCGCGCCTATGGGTTTGTGCTGGCCGGCTACACCGCGGCGATGGTTGGTTTGCCGGCGCTGGCGCACCCCGACGGCGCCTTCATGGCGGCGGTGTGGCGCGTGCTGGAAATCTCCCTGGGGATTCTGTGCTCGACGCTGGTCAGCGCCGCGATCCTGCCGCAAACCAGCAGCGCCGCGATGCGCAACGCCCTATACCAGCGCTTTGGCGTGTTCGCGCTGTTTGTCACCGATGGCTTGCGGGGTCGCAGCCAGCGCGAGGGGTTCGAGGCCAGCAACGTGCGCTTTATCGCCGAAGCCGTGGGCCTGGAAGGGCTGCGCAGCATCACCGTGTTTGAAGACCCGCACATGCGTCGGCGCAACGGTCGCCTCAGTCGCCTCAACAGCGAGTTCATGAGCATCACCACGCGCTTCAACGCCTTGCACCAGTTGCTCGAACGCCTGCGCACCGACGCGGCCGATCACGTGGTGGCGGCGATCAAGCCCGGCCTGCAGGACCTGGCCGAACTGCTCGACGGCTTTTCCGGTCGTGCCCTCACCAGCCCCGATGCCGCACGCCTGGTCAATCAACTGAGTGCCTACAAGGACGGCTTGCCCGCCACGGTGCGCAGCCTGCGCGCGGCGTTCCAGGAGGGCAACCCGAGCGAAGCCGAGCAGCTGGATTTCCACACCGCCTACGAGCTGCTGTACCGCTTCGTCGACGACCTGCACAACTATGCGCAAACCCACGCCTCCCTGGCCGATCACAGCCATGCGCGCGAGCAGTGGGACGAAACCTTCATCCCCAAGACCAACTGGCTGGCCTGCGCCGCCTCGGGGATTCGCGCCTCATTCATCCTGATCGTGCTGGGCAGCTACTGGGTGGCGACCGCCTGGCCCAGCGGCGCGACCATGACCCTGATCGCGGCGGCCACCGTCGGTTTGTCCGCCGCCACGCCGAACCCCAAGCGCATGGCGTTCCAGATGGCCTGCGGCACCTTGATCGGCGCGCTGGTCGGCTTTGTCGAAATGTTCTTCGTGTTCCCCTGGATCGACGGCTTCCCGCTGCTGTGCGTGATGCTCGCCCCGGTCATCATCTTCGGCGCGTTTCTCGCCTCACGCCCGCAATACGCCGGGGTCGGTGTGGGCCTGTTGATCTTCTTCAGCACCGGTTCGGTGCCGGATAACCTCACGGTCTACAACCCCTACACCTTTATCAACGACTACATCGCGATGGTCATCGGCATGCTGGTGTGCGCGGCGGCGGGGGCGATCATCCTGCCGCCCAACAGCCGCTGGCTGTGGCGCCGCCTGGAGCAGGACCTGCGTGAGCAAGTGGTGTACGCGATCAGCGGCAAGCTCAAGGGCCTGGCCTCGAGTTTTGAAAGCCGCACCCGTGACCTGCTGCACCAGGCCTACGGCCTTGCTGTCGGCCAGCCGCAAGTGCAACGCGACCTGTTGCGCTGGATGTTTGTGGTGCTGGAGGTCGGCCACGCGATCATCGAGCTGCGCAAGGAACAGGCGATCCTGCCGGTGCACCCGGCGTATGCCGAGTCCCAGCCGTGGCGCCAGGCGATCCGCGTGATGGGCCGCTCGCTGGTGCGGCTGTTCCTGCAGCCCAGCGCGAGCAACCTGGAGCGCGGACTGATCGCCGTCGACCACGCGATCAGCCGCGTGCAGGCCACCGACGAACCCTTCGCCCCGCACTTCGATACGTCGGCCCTGCGCCGGGTGAAGAGCTACCTGCACTTTATCCGCACTTCGCTGCTCGACCCGCAATCGCCACTGGCGGCCCTCAAAGGAGCCCCGCATGCCCCGTGAAATCGCGTTCCATGGCCTCTACATGCCGACCATGACCCTGATGTTTCTGATCGCGGCCGTCCTGGCCTGGGCTTTGGACCGCTTCCTGGCCGGGTACGACCTGTACCGTTTTTTCTGGCACCCGGCGTTGCTGCGCCTGAGCCTGTTCGTTTGCTTGTTCGGCGCATTGGCGCTGACCGTCTACCGTTGAGAATGCCCCGATGAAAAAGTTTTTCAGCCTGCTCGCGACCTTGCTGGTACTGGCTTTGGCAATCTGGATTGGCCGCACGCTGTGGGTGCATTACATGCAAACCCCGTGGACCCGCGATGGTCGCGTGCGCGCCGACATCATCAACGTCGCCGCCGACGTGACGGGCGAGGTGGTCGACGTGCCGGTGCGTGACAACCAGTTGGTCAAGAAGGGCGACCTGCTGATGCAGATCGACCCCGAGCACTACCGCATCGCGGTCAAGCAGGCGCAGTCCCTGGTTGCCTCGCGCAAAGCCACCTGGGAGATGCGCAAGGTCAATGCCCACCGCCGCGCCGACCTCGACGCCCTGGTGATCTCCAAGGAAAACCGCGACGACGCCAGCAACATCGCCGACTCGGCCCTCGCCGATTACCAGCACGCGCTGGCGCAGCTGGAAGCCGCCGAACTCAACCTCAAGCGCACGCAAGTGGTAGCGGCGGTGGACGGCTACGTCACCAACCTCAACGTGCACCGTGGTGACTACGCGCGCATCGGCGAAGCCAAGATGGCCGTGGTCGATATGAACTCGTTCTGGGTCTATGGCTTCTTTGAGGAAACCAAATTGCCGCATGTGAAAGTCGGCGATAAAGCCGACATGCAACTGATGAGCGGCGAGACCTTGAAGGGCCACGTGGAAAGCATCTCGCGCGGCATCTACGACCGTGACAACCCCGAGAGCCGCGAGTTGATCGCTGACGTGAACCCGACGTTCAACTGGGTGCGCCTGGCCCAGCGCGTGCCGGTGCGGATTCACATCGATGAAGTGCCGGAGGGCGTGTTGCTGGCGGCAGGCATCACCTGCACGGTGATCGTCAACCAAACACAAGACTAAAAGGTGAAGCCGGGGGTTTGGCGGCGTGGCTGGAATAGGTGGGCCTTGCACCGCAGGCATGGACAACGCCTCTCTCCCTGTGGGAGCGGGCTTGCCCGCGAATACGGTGTGTCAGTCAACGAATATGCGGGCTGATCCAGCGCCTTCGCGAGCAAGCCCGCGCCCACCTTTTTGATCGCTGTGAAGCCTGGGGTTTGGCGGCGTGGCTGGAATAGTCAAGGCTTGCACCGCAGACATGGACAACGCCTCTCTCCCTGTGGGAGCGGTGAAGCCGGGGGTTTGGCGGCGTGGCTGGAATAGTCGGGCCTTGCACCGCAGGCGTGGACAACGCCTCTCTCCCTGTGGGAGCGGGCTTGCCCGCGAATACGGTGTGTCAGTCAACGAATATGCGGGCTGATCCAGCGCTTTCGCGGGCAAGCCCGCTCCCACCTTTTTGATCGCTGTGAAACCTGGGGTTTGGCGGCATGGCTGGAATATTCGGGCCTTGCACCGCAGGCATGGACAACGCCTCTCTACCTGTGGGAGCGGGCTTGCTCGCGAATACGGTGTGTCAGTCAACGAATATGCTGGCTGATCCAGCGCCTTCGCGAGCAAGCCCGCTCCCACATTCGCTTTTGTTGATAGGCCGATTGGGCACTGCTTCAGGGGTGTGCGTTGGCTCTGATTCTTTGTCGACGTTTGACACGCAGCATGCTCGTGTATCGCCGGTGGTTTTTTGAGTTCAGGACCCAGATATAGAGCAGAGCCGAGAACAACGGTATTAGATTGAACAGCGTCGGCCGGTGACTGCCGAGATAGGCAGTCGCGAGCAGAAGATTCACGATGACCACGGGTATAAGGACTCGAGGTGCATGACGTGACCCTTCACACAACATGATTTGGCCTACGTAAAAAACCAAGCAGAATGTCATAGCGGTTCCGAAAGCATATTCAGTCGGTAGGTGATAGACCTTCGCGTAGTACCACAGGCTGTGAGTCATGTTGCCGGCAATACTGTTCAAGCAAAGTAGGAGCGCCCCGCCCCATGCCGGTAAAAACCGGTAGGTATATCGGCGCCACATCAGATGTTTCCTTAGAGGATCGTCGCTATATTTCATGGCGTTCGAACTCCTCGTACAGTGCAACGATTATGTGGCTGACGTTTCCAGATAGCGTGCTGCCTGCCAGAGCTAAAAGGGCTCCGACCTGGTCTTTGATTTGAGTCATGGTGGCTAGGCGTATTTGGGAATTACTGAAGCGTTTGGGTAATTGCCCGGACATTTGTCTCAAGCGAATTATGTCGTTGGGACGGCGAGGGTTTCTCAGGCGCAAAACTTCAGCTGTCAACTTCGCACGCTCTTGGCGGCTCATATGCCGCAAGACATCTGTCACCTCACGTCCCGTCGAATGCTTGATTGCCAGCACCGTCTTAACCGTAGCGAACGTGGTAGCACCTGCGCCAACCAATGAGATTCCGTCCAACGCAACGGTCATCGTTTGGTACCAGCCTAATGTGTCGTAGTAATCGTTTTCCGCTGGGTTGACTGATTCGTTATAGGTCCGCCATATACCGTTCAGGCACTGTACCCCGCTGGCAGTCGTTCCCGCATAAGCAACATACGACAAGGCCAGGCTGGTACCTGCACTAAACGGCGCAGCCGCGATTCCCGCCTTCGCTATTATGAAGCCAATTATCGCTCCGCCGCAGGAGCTCACGATCCCCGATGCCTCCTTCCACAGCTGCGACTCACGCGGCGAGTCCGCTGCCAACCGCGCATAGTCATCAGCAGTCATCATCGGCCCCACCTCTTCACGCAAAATCACGCGCTTGGGCCTGATACTGCACAACGGCACAAAATCACGCAGCACCGTCACCTGATAGTCACTGCCGATGTGCACCACTCCGGCCCCGACGAGGGCCGGGTCGGCGTCAATGGTTCTATAGAGTTTGGGCGGGTCCAGCAGACTGGTCAGTCGCTGGCGAGTCGTAGTGTGCGCATCCGGCACACCGCTTCGCAGGAAATCGCTTGGCATCCTTTCACCTGTGAGTAGACAGAGGTGAAAGAGCCTGTGGATAGTTTCCTTGTAATGATGTCAGGCCGTTCGCTGTTTTTTGTAGGACCCGCCCGATCAGTTATTTCATTGCGCTAGCGCTACATAGGTTTCATGCAAATGGCGCCACAACAGCGCGCCACTCGCCTGTTTCTCGAACACCACGGTGGCACGGCGGTCGGTCTGCGTGCCGCTGGCGTCGATCTGATGTTCGCGATACGTCACGGTGGCGCCGCGTGCGTGGCGGTCGATGCCGGTCATTTCACTCAAGGTGATTTTCAACCCCGGGCGCATGCCGCCCAGGCGGGTGAACAGCGCGTTGACCCCGGCTGCATTGACCCGTGCGCCCGTGGCGGGGGCGATCATGCTGAACTCGGGGGAGAAGCGCGCGAGCAGATTCTGCAGGGTGCCTTCGGGTGCGACGCCGGCAAACCATTGCTCGATCTCGACGTGGGTCTGGATCACTTCCTCAAAAAAATCGCTGTAATCAATCATGACGGGGCTCGCGGGCAGGGTGAAGCAGTGTCCGTACTGTGGAGGCATCCAGGCGCAGCACTGCAAAGAGAGGCAACAGGGTTAATGCGGCTGCCATCGTGAAGGTTATGATGAAGGAATCCAAGGCCGACAACAGTGCACTGAGGGCCGCCGCACCCAGGCAGAAGCTTATTTGCCGATTGATATTCCACAACGCGCTGGCATGGCCCATGCGCTCGGCGGGGATATCCAGGAATGTCAGGGTCTGTGCGGTGCTGCTGCACAGGCTGCCGCCCAGGCCCATCAAGGCGTAGGCGAGCACGATCAGGCCTGGCTCGTTGAGCAGCAGGATGCCGGCGCATTGCAGCAGCATGCCCACCAGCAGCAAGGGTTTGGGGCCGCAGCGATTGAACAGTTTTTTGCTCAGCCAAATGGCCAGCGCCGAGGCCAGTGCCCACGGCAACATCAGGGCGCCGGTGTGTGTGGCGTCGTAACCCAGGCCGCGCAGGTAGAGAATGGCGATCAGGCTGGTACCGATAAAGACCCCGGGAATGCACAGGTAGACCAACATCGCGGTGCGCAGCATCGGGCTGGCGATCTGTTTGAAAATGCTGCCCACCTCCAAGGTAGGACGCACGCTGGCCGGCACGTCGGGTTTTATCCACAGCCTCGCCAGCAGCAGAGTGATCAACGCCAGCGGCAGGTTGGCGTAGAAGATCCAGCGCCAGGACACGTTGTCGACGATCAGCCCGCCCAACGCCGGGGACAGGGCGGGCACCAGCAGGGCCACCGACATCACGCGGGCGGTCAGTTGGCTGCGCTCTGCCGCGCGGTAGTGACGGTACGCCATGGCCTGGCCCACAGGGATCAGCAAGCCGCCACCGAGCCCTTGCAGGGCTCGCCAGCCAATCAACGTTTCAATCGAGTCCGCCTGGCCCACCAGCACCGAGGCACCGGCAAATATCAGCAGGCTCACCACGATCAGGCCGCGCTCGCCCATGAGCGCCGCGAGCCACACACTCAAGGGAATGATCAGGGTCAGCCCGAGTAGGTAGGCGTTGCTGACCCAGGCCAGTTGCGTCACCGACGCCTGCAGCTCGCGGCCGATATCCGGGTAGGCGACGGTGGCGACAAACATGTTCACCAGGTCAAGGGCGAAACCCAGTAGAAAGATCCAGGCGATTTTCGAGCGGTAGGTCATTGAGCGCGATCCGGCGAGTGAAGCGCGCAGGGTAGGCTGCACGCAACGTTTGGGATACGCCGGTTTGGCTGCTAGTTTGTCAAAAATATTTTGACAAACGAGGGGCAATTGATGGTCAGCCTGGACCGATTCGACACGTTCAAGGCCGTGGTCGAGGCCGGGTCGCTCACTGCAGCGGCCGACCTGCTGGGCCAGACGCGCGCCGTAGTGAGCTTCAATCTCAAGCGCCTGGAAGCGGAACTGGGGGTCACCCTGCTGACGCGCAGCACCCGCCAACTGGCGCTGACCGATGCCGGCGAGCGTTTTTACCTGCGCTGCACACGCGTGCTCGAAGAGGCGCAGTTGGCCGTGGAAGAGGCGCGCTCCGAACAGGCCCAACTCAAGGGCACCCTGCGCATCACCACCACCGTGGAATATGCGCTGGCCGTGGTCGCCCCTGCGGTGGAGCGTTTTCGCCGCCTGCACCCGGACCTCAACCTGCACTTATCCACATCCTCCACCCACGCGGATCTGATCTCCGAGCGCTTTGATGTGGCGATTCGGTTGGGACGTCTACTCGATTCCAATCATCGCGCGGTGCAGTTGTCCACGTTCGACGTGTTCGCGGTGGCGGCGCCCGAGTTTGCCGGCGTGCAAACCCTGGATCAGTTGGCACTTGCGCCCAAACTGGGCCACGGCCGCTTGACGGAACTGAGCGTCACCGACCCCGCCGGCGGCGAGCATCCATACCGTGCCGGGCCCGCAGCCCTGGTGGCCGACAGCGCGGCCGTACTGCTGGCCTTTGCCGTGCGTGGCCTTGGCGTGGCAGTACTGCCGCAATGGCTGGTGCAGGATGACCTTGAGTCGGGACGCCTGGTGCGGCTATTGGCGGACCATCGCTTCGCCCCACAAGGCGTGTTTGCGCTGTACCCGGATACCCGTCACCTGCCGCTGAAAGTGCGGGCGTTTATTGATTTCATGAAGGGTTAAAGCGTACCGCTCAAGCCAAAGCGCTTTTTCAAGACCTTCTCGAGCAGCCCCTTGGGCAACAACGCCGCCATCAACGGCAGCGCTCGACTGCCATTGCCCGCGCGCAGCAAGCGTGGCGGTGTTGCTTGTTGCACCGCGTTCAGCACCTGGTTGGCGAATTGGCTGGCGGGTGTCGGCTTGTCCTGGGAGGCCTGGCTGCGAGCACGAATACCCTCGCGCAACGGCCACCACGGTGACTGCTCATTGATCAACAGCTCGGCCTGGGCCCCGGCGTTCTTCGCAAAGCGGGTATCGATGGCGCCGGGCTGCACTTCCATTACGCGGATACCAAACGGCGCCAGCTCCATGCGCAGTGCATCGCTCAAGGCATGCACTGCCGCCTTGGAGGCGCAGTAGGCACCGGCAAACGGTGTGACCAGTACGCCGGAAACGCTGCCGATATTCACCACCAGGCCTTTGCGCTTGCGCAAGGCCGGGAACAGCGCCTGGGTCACGCCGACGATGGAAAATACATTGGTCTCGAACTGGCGCTGCATTGCTTCAGTGCCGCCATCGAGCAATGGCCCCATGGCGCCGTAGCCGGCGTTGTTGATCAGCACATCCAGTTCGCCCAGATGCGTGGCCAGCGTTTGCAGGGCACCCGCGTCGTTCACGTCCAGCAGCACGGCATGGAAGCCGGCGTCGTTGAGGGCAATCACGTCGTCTTCGCGGCGGGCGCTGGTCAATACGTCGAACCCCGCCGCCTTGAAGGCCTCGGCCAGGGCGCGGCCGATGCCGCTGGAGCAGCCGGTGATGAGTACGTTGGGCATGGATCAGTCCTTTGTCAGTCCGAGAAACTGCCTTGCAGGTGCTCGGCACGAAATTCCAGGGTTTGCGCGCGGTAGCCAGGGCGCAGCGGCGGGGTGGGCAGGCAGTCTTCCCAGGTGGCGCCCGCCTGCAAT
Organism: Pseudomonas sp. PS01298; assembly: GCF_029959745.1. NCBI lineage: Bacteria > Pseudomonadati > Pseudomonadota > Gammaproteobacteria > Pseudomonadales > Pseudomonadaceae > Pseudomonas > Pseudomonas sp. PS01298. The sequence continues at coordinate 13,964 of NZ_JASCPP010000095.1, forward strand.
TCGCCGGGGCCGCGATAGCGAGGGGCAGCATAGACGTTGTCGGCCAGGTTGACCGAGTCGCCCGGCGCATAGGCCGCGACGCGCCAGCGCAGTTCGGTAAGAGGCACGTCGTTGCCGTTGTTCAGGGTCAGTTTCAATGGGCGGTCCGCCGGGCATTCCTGCGGGGCATAGCTGATGCGCAGTTCCAGGCGCGCCAGTTGCGAGGCTTCGCGGTTGTCCAGCCAGACCACCCAGACGGCCACGCAACCCAGGCCTGCCAAGGCAGCAAGGGAAACCGGAAGGGCCTTGGCCGGGTAGCGCAGTAGGAGGATCAGCCAGGTGATGATCAGGAGAACGCCGAAGAACATGGAGACCACCTCGAATAGGGAACGAGCATCCTAACTTAAGCGTAGGTGGGATTGGCTACCTTGAGTGCTGTGGTGGGAGTGCCGGCCTCATCGGGGCAAGCTATTCGCAGATCAAAGATGGGAGGGGGCTTGCCCCCGATGGGGCCCTAACAGCCAGTGCAGATCTCAAAAAAAAGCCCCCACCCAACCCACTGCGGATAGGGGACGCAATGGGCTGGGCGAGGGCTTCTTGTACGACTGTTTTACTGCGCGATAGTTTTCACCGACACGCCACGTTCAACCGGGGTCGAGCGACCGTAGATATCTTCGAACCGCTCGATATCGTCTTCGCCCAGGTAGCTGCCCGATTGCACTTCGATGATCTCCAACGGGATCTTGCCCGGGTTGCGCAGGCGGTGCACCGAGGCGATCGGGATGTAGGTGGACTGGTTTTCGCAGAGCAGGAACACGTTCTCGTCACAGGTGACTTCGGCGGTGCCGCTGACCACGATCCAGTGTTCGGCGCGGTGGTGGTGCATCTGCAGCGACAGGCACGCGCCCGGCTTGACCGAGATGTGCTTGACCTGGAAGCGCCCGCCCATGTCCACCGAGTCGTAGGAGCCCCACGGGCGATAGACTTCGCAGTGGTTCTGGGTTTCGCTGCGGCCCTGGTCGTTGAGGGTCGAGACCATCTGCTTGACGCCCTGGACCTTGTCCTTGTGGGCAATCATCATCGCGTCCTTGGTTTCCACCACCACGATGTTGTCCAGGCCGATCACCGATACCAGCTTGCCGTTGCCGTGGATCATGCAGTTGCGGCTGTCCTGGATCACCACGTCGCCCTTGCTGACGTTGCCGTTGACGTCTTTATCGTTGACCGCCCACAGCGACGCCCAGCAACCGACGTCGCTCCAACCGGCGCTCAGCGGCACCACGCAGGCGCGCTGGGTTTTTTCCATCACGGCGTAGTCGATGGAATTGTCCGGGCAGCAGGCGAAGGTGGCTTCGTCGAAGGTCACGGTGTCAGCGGTCTGCTCACTGCGTTCCAGGGTCAGCAGGCAGGTGTCGTAGATGTCCGGATCGTGCTTTTTCAGCTCTTCGAGGAAGCGGCTGGCGCGGAACAGGAACATGCCGCTGTTCCAGAAGTACCCGCCGCTCTTGACGAACTCGACGGCGCGTTTTTCATTGGGTTTTTCCACGAACTGCTCGACGCGGCTCACGCCTTCGGGGAGCAGCGAATCGTTGGTCGACTTGATGTAGCCATAGCCGGTTTCCGGACGGGTTGCCGGCACGCCGAACAGCACCATCTCGCCACGCTCGGCCGCCACGGTGGCCAGGGCCAGGGCGCGTTGCAGGGCTTTCTGGTCGTCGATCACGTGGTCGGCCGGCAGCACCAGCATCAATTCGTCGCGACCTTCATTCACCAGCATCATCGCGGTGAGGGCCACGGCCGGCGCCGTGTTGCGACCGAACGGCTCCATCAGGATGCGCTGGCATTCGAGCTTGCGAGTGCTCAGTTGCTCGTTGACGATGAAACGGTGGTCCTTGTTGCAGACCACGATCGGGCTGTCCATGCCTTCGAACACCAGGCGTTCCAGGGTTTGCTGGAACAGCGTGTGCTCGCCGGTCAGGGCCAGGAATTGTTTCGGGAACTGTTTACGGGAAAGCGGCCAAAGACGTGAGCCGCTACCACCGGAAAGGATTACTGGGATCATGCTGTTTCTCCTTGAATCGATTTGGGTCAGAGCTACGAAGGTTTGTCGTTTCACTCTTGTTTTTGTCTCGGTCCGACTGGGCTCCTCGGCCCCTGTGGGAGCCGGGCTTGCCCGCGATGCAGACGACTCGGTGTGTCAGTGACACCGAGGTGATGCCATCGCAGGCAAGCCCGCTCCCACTGGGGAACGGAGCCCGGTCGAAAATCTGATCAGCGGGTCGACACTGGGCGTTTCACCCAGACTGGCGACAGGCTCGAACCGGAACCGGTGACGTACAGCACCGCTGCCTCACCACGTTCCAGGGCCACTGGCTTCACGTCGCCGACTTTCTTGTCGCCGTCATACAGCGCCAGGCTCACCTTCACCGGGTTGATTTCGCGCTCGCCACGGCCTTTGGCGGCCACCGACTTGACCACGTCGGTCTTGCCGTCGGCGGTCTTCAGGGTCAGGGCCTTGTCGCTGAGGTTCTGCACGCGCACCAGGGATTTCTGCTTGTTCTTGAACGGCGGTTCCTCGATCAACTGCGGCTGGCCGCTGCTGTTGTTGACCAGGGTGTAGTAGTGGTCCGGGGCCAGCTTGACCGGCACGGTCTGGCTGCCGACCTTGGCGCTGTAGTCACCGCCGGGCATGAAGCTGAAGTCACTGCTGGCCAAGGGCGCAACGTCGCTCAGGTTGGTCGCGCCGACGGTGGCGCTGACTTCCTGGTTGCTGGCGTTGTAGACCCGCACGAAGCTCGAGCCTTTTGGCGCTGTTGGGCCGTACAGGGCGGCGTCGCCACCGGCGAAGGCAGACATCGATACAACGCTCATGCCGGCAACCAGGGCCAGGGTCTTGGCGAGACGACGCGGAGTAGTAGTGAAAGTCATGTGAGTTACCTCTCTTTCAGTTTTGCGCCCGGTCGGGCGTCTCGGATTTTGAGTGTTTAACTGGGGTGTTCAGTGCCATGTTCTGTTGGCGCGAACCGGCTTGTTTAAGCTGCGCAACCCACTGCGGGTCGGCATCACCGATTTCGTTGTTGACGGGCAGATATCGTTCAGGGAACTCCCAGATCAGCACCTGCGGCGGGCTGTTCTTGAAGTCGTCGCTCTTGAGGTAGCTGAGCATCGGCAGGATCGGGCCGTGACCGTCTTCGGAGTAGTTGATGACGTCGCTGCCCAGGGCTTGCTTGAGCGCGCCGACGAAGTTCCAGTTGGGGTTGGCGCTGTAGCTGGTGCCGACCAGTGCAACCGGGGTTTCGCTGTCGGTGAACAGCGCGTCGTCGCCTTTGGTTTCAGCCAGGTGGGTGACGCGTTTTTCCAGCGGCTCTTTAGGCGGCATCAGGTTTTCAAACAGCGGGTCCAGCGGCAGGAACAGACGCAGGTCGCCTTTGTGCGGCTCGGTCTTCTCGGCTTCGGTGACAAAACGCTGCGGCTCGCCGTTCAGTGGCGCCTTGTCGGCAATCACCTTGGCCAATTGCTTGGCAGCGATTTCGGCACCGTCCGGGGTCCAGTGGGTGTCGGTGCGCAGGAACACCTGCTTGCCGCCCAGCTTGGCCTGTTGCAGCGGGCCGAGCAGGTCGGGGGCGATGATCTTGTCGGCGGCGACACGGGCGTGGAAGTCCTGGTACAGGTTGGCGTGGATGCTCGCAGGCTTCACCTCACCCAGGTGTTCCGGGTACAGGCGCACTTTGGCCGGCACGATCGCCATCACCAGTTGAATGCCTTGGGCCTTGAGTTTCTGGCGCACGCCTTCGACCAGCGCGTAATTGCCCTCGAGGTTCTGGTCTTCATTGACGGCCGGATTGAACTCCTCGTCGCTGTACAACCAGTGATCGCGGCCCAGCACGACGCCAGGGCGGCCTTCATTGAACAGCTTGTAGTCCAGCGCGGCCCAGAGGTTGGTGCCCAGGCGCTTGATCGGGAACTGGTCGTCGTAATGGGTCTCGACGGCCTTGGTCCAGCGACCGTTGAGCACGGTCGCATCGGCATTGGTGCTGAAGCCGAAGAAGCTGCGCATCGACCAGGCGCCCAGGGCGAGCAACACCACCAGGAACAGGCCGATATAGAGGACGCGGAATGAACGGGTCATGGTCGGCTCCCTCAGAATTGGAAGTAAAGGAACGGCGAGAAACTCTGCGCCGACAGTTTGAGAATCGACGCTACGAACAGCAGCAGCACTGCCGCGCGCATTGCGTAGCGTGGCCAGTCAGCGGTCCAGTAGGCCGGTTGCACGGCGGCGTCCTGGCCGACGGTGAAGCCTGGCTCGTGGATGCTGCCCGGGTTGTCGCCCGGTACGGCCTTGATCAGGCTCGGGTCGGCCGGCTTGGCTTTTTCGGCGGGGCGGTTGGTGTAGAAATCGCGCAGGCCGAAGAACGCCAGGGTCACGTACGCCACCACCAGGGTTGCGACTTGCAGGCCGGTGAGGTTGGCGCGGTTGAGTTCCGACAGCGACCATTCGCCAAAGCTGAACATCGCGCCGTACATACGGCCGGCGACGTGCAGGTTTTCGGCGCGGAAGATCACCCAGCCCATCACCACCAGCAGGAAGGTGAAGGCCCAGCGCACCGGGTTGAAGCTGCGCGGCGAGGTGTTGAGGCCGATGGCTTTTTCGATCGCCAGCCACATGCCGTGCCAGGCACCCCAGACGATGTAGGTGATGTTCGCGCCGTGCCACAGGCCACCGAGCAGCATGGTCAGGAACAGGTTGCGGTAGGTGGTCAGCGTACCTTTGCGGTTGCCGCCCAGGGTGATGTACAGGTAGTCACGCAGCCAGGTGGAGAGGCTGATGTGCCAGCGGCGCCAGAACTCGGTGATCGACTGGCTGATGTACGGCTGCTTGAAGTTTTCCATGAAGCGGAAACCCATCATCAAGCCCAGGCCGATAGCCATGTCGCTGTAGCCGGAGAAGTCGAAGTACAGCTGCGCGGTATAGGCCAGCGCGCCGAGCCACGCGTCGCCGGTGGTGGGGTTTTGCAGGGCGAAGCAATGGTCGGCGACCACCGCCAGGGTGTCGGCGATGAAGACCTTCTTGATGAAACCCTGCATGAACCGCGTGCAGCCCTCGGAGAACTTGTCGAGGGTGTGGGTGCGGTTGTTGAACTGGTCGGCCAGGTCGCGAAAACGCAACACGGGGCCGGCAATCAAGTGCGGGAAGATCGCCACGAACGCCGCAAAGTCGATGAGGTTGCGGGTCGCTGGGGTATCACCGCGGTACACGTCGATGATGTAGCTGATGGACTCGAAGATATAGAACGAGATACCGATCGGCAGCAGCACATGGGTGAGGATGAAGGGCTCAAGGCCTGCAGACTTCATCATCAGGTTGATGCTGTCGACGCCGAAGTTGGCGTACTTGAAGTAGCCGAGGATGCACAGGTCGACCGCCACGCCCAGCAGCAGCCAGCGTTGGGCCGGCTTGGTGCGCACGCCGGCAGCACCGACCTTGAGGCCGATCCAGTAATTCCACAGCGTGACGGCGGCGAACAGCGCCAGGAAGTCCACTCGCCACCAGGCGTAGAACACGTAGCTGGCAATCAGCAGCAGCAGGTTGCGATAGCGTTGCCCGCTCAAGTAGTACAAGCCGAGAAAGATCGGCAAGAACAGAAACAGGAACACATTGGACGAGAAAACCATCCCGATCTCTCCATGTTTAACCAACAGTCAAGGGCCAGAGCCCCCCCAAACCCCCCGCGATTTCGCGGGAGGCTGTGATCGTTCCCACGCTCTGCGTGGGAATGCCTCACTGGACGCTCAGCGTCCGCTTTTGGGACGCTGAGCGTCCCTGGCTGCATTCCCACGCGGAGCGTGGGAACGATCATCAGCCGCTAGCTGCCTTTGTTGCCTTTTTCATGCGTCGGGTCGTAGACCTTGGTCAGGTCGCCGCCGAGGCGGAAGGTCTTGAACGGCTGCATGCCATGCTTGCGTTCGAGCACATCCGGGGCGCAGGTGTAGAGGGTGCAGAAGGGCTCAAGCCAGGCAAATTTCATGTCCTCCTTGAGGTCCTTCATGTCCTGTTCCTTGCCGTTCTTCTGTTCGAAGATTTCCGGGTCTTTCACGCCGGCCAGCACCTTGTCGCCCAGGCGTTTCAGCGCGCCATTGTTTTCCTGGCGCAGATCGACACCGTTGACCAGGGCAAAACTGGCGATCATCGACAGCGGCGGCAGTGCGTAGTTGTGGTACGACAGGGCACGTTGCTGACGTTTCAACTCGTTGGGCAGGAAGCCCTGGTCGTCGACCTGGTTGGCGCCGACCTTGTATTCCTTCACCGCCCAATCAAACAGGTCGCGACGGTTCACGGCGACGGAAGTCGCCATCACCGACCATGCGGCCCAGTAGGAATGGTTGTTGGTTTTTTCCAGCGGCAGGTTGTCCCAGTCGCTCACCACCTGGTCGGCCAGTTTGTTGAACCAGGCTTCGATCAGTTGCGACTCCTGCTGGTGGTTGGCCAGCGGGTGCGAGTCGGAGAACTTCAGACGCACATAGGCCGAGGCCATGCTGCCCAGCGCCCATTTGCGCATCGACTTGCCGGTGTGGTTGAAATCCTTGGACATCAACGCATCGGCCTTGGCCCAGCTGGTCAGCCAGTTGAGTGTGCATTCCAGCTGCTCCGGACGCCCGTCGCGCATGAATTGCATCACGCGCTTGCTGGTGTCTTTTTCCAGCTTGGTGATGTCGGCCGTGCTGTCGCGAAAGGCTTTTTCGGATTGCACATTCAGTGTGGAACGGGCCTTGTCCGAACCTTCGTACTTGCTGCGAAATTGCAGCGAGCCGGTGTACGGCGCCGGCATGGCGTCGCAGTCATTCTTGAAATCGCCGGTCTTGAACGCTTCCACCGGAGCGAAATAGCCCTGGGGCGGACGCAGTGGCGCGGCGGCGTTGACTGAGCCGGCGAACATTGCCAGGCCCAGCAGCGTTGGAATCAATAACTTCTGCATAAGTAACCTCATTGCCCAGTTGAGGCGGTCTGCTGACCACCGGCTGGGAATACGTTGCGTGTGCAAATTTTCGCTTCGACTTTCTGCGCGGCAGCGCCCGCTTCGGGGCCCTGCACTTCCACGGCCAGCAAGTTCTGCGAGGCCCAGTCTTCATCGGTGCGCAGTTCAAAGGCGAAACGCCCGTCTGTATCGGATGTTTCGGGTTTCTCGATCTTGATGTCCTCGTGGCGCCCGTTCATGTACCAGAGGGTGGCTTGCAGGGTTTTCACCGACGGGTCGGCGAAGCGGATATCAACCTGATGGTTGGCGTTGCGCAGGTCTTTGTTCGAACTGTTAACCAGCAATTCGTTCTTGCCGGGCTTCAGGGTAGTGCTCGCGGTCATCTGTGCGGTCTTGCCTTCGCAACCGTTGTCGAGCAGCGACATCATCTGGCGGTAGATGGTCTCCTGGTCGAGGCGGTACAGCGGCGAGAATTCCCAGATGAGGATTTTCGGCGGCGTCTTCTGGAATTCATCGCTGCCCAGGTACTGGATCATCGAGCCTTCCAGGCCACCGCCGGGGAAGGCGACGTTGAGGATGTCGGCGCCGATTTCCTGTTCGAGGAAGCCGGCGAAGTTGTAGTTCTTGCCGCTGTGGCTGGTGCCCACCAGGGTGATCTGCGGGTTGCCGGAGTCGCTGAACAGGTCGCCGTCACCGGCCTCGCCCTTGGGCTCGGTGGTGAACTGGTCCATGTACTGGATCGCGTAGCTGGTGCCACACAGTTGCCCGGCCATGTTGTGCAGGGTGCCGGTCTTGCCCATGCGCCCGGAGCGCTTGGTCTCGAACTCACGCTTGGGAATATCCGCGAACTCAGGCATCGCACGAACTTTGGCGCCGACGATTTTCGCCGTGCGCTGGGCGCCGTAAGGGGTCCAGTGCTGGTCGCCACGGAAGTAGAAATCGTGCGCCGGCAATTCATCCGGCAGTTGCTCGTTGGTCAACGGCGACAGGTCCGGCACCACATAGCCCATCTTGGCGAAGCGGCCGAGCATGGTCTTGTAGTTGCTGAGGGCCTTGTCGAAATCGAACTTGGCTTTCTCTTCGGGGTTGAGCTTGTTGCGGTTCACCAGGCCACGGGTCGGCTGGTAGACCACCACCAGTTCCACGCCCTTGGCCTTGAACGCATCGTGCAGTTGCTGCATGCGCTTGTAGCCGGCGGGGCTGGTGTCGAATTCGGTGCGCAGGTCTTCCTGGGTGCGGAACAGCCAGTCGCCCTGGGCCTGTACCAGGGTGGTGAAGTTCTGCTGGTAGCGCGTGGTGTAGTTCTTCGCGTCGTGGGCGGCCGGGCACAGGCTGCAGCACGGCTCGGCGGTGAAGGTCGGCGCCTTGATTTCGTCGGCGCGTACGCCCTGGCTGGCCGCGAGCAGGCCGAGGGTCAAACCCGAGAGGCTCAGCAGTTTGATCATGTGTGGGTGCATAAGGGTCATCCTCAGTCCTGCAATTCGGTCTGGCGTTCGACAGGGTCGATCAGCACGGCTTTCTGCTGGCGTACCAGCAGGTCGAGAATCTCTTCCTGGCGATCGCCCAGCACGCCGGAGAAGCTGATGCCGCTGGATTTGGTCGGCGCCAGCATCGACACGCGGTACAACTCGACACTCAGCGGCGAGTCGATCGACAGCGGTCCGCTGCCGTTACCGGCCAGCTCACCGCCGACCACGATCAGCGAGACCTTGGCGTCGAACGGGTCGAGGGCGATGTCGCGGTCGGTGTCGGTCAAATCCTTGATGTGGCCGTAGAGGCCGGTCAGGCCGTTGGCCATCGAGGTGTTTTCGTACAGCCGGATGTTCACGCTGTTACGCACGCGGATGCCGTGGCGACGGTTGCTGATCACCTTGTTGCCCCACAACAGGTTGTCGCCGCTCTCATAGAGGGTGATGCCGTCGGTGTGGTTGCGGTAGATCTCGTTGTCGGCGATCAGGTTGTTGACGCTGTTACGGTCGATTACCAGGCCCGAGAGCTTGTTGTCGTAGCTGCGGTTGTTGAAGATGAAGCTGTCGTTCACTTCACGGGAAATGATGATGCCGTGCTTCTTCTTGGTGCCGTACACGGTGTTGTCCGCGATGATCAGGCCGTGGGAACGGTCGTGCGGGTCAATGCCGTAGACGATGTTGTCTTTGTAGGTGTTGCCCTTGATCACGAAGCCCGTGGTCTCGTAGCAGTAGAAGCCGTACCACATGTCCGAGAACTCGGAATCGATGATCCAGCCGGTCGGCTCGGGACGCTTGAGCACCTTGGCCATGTTCGGCGTGTACTGGGAAATACTGACCCCGTACGACTTACTGTTGGCGTAGCCGAAACTGGCCATCTTGGTGTTGGCGACGTAAGTCTCGGTACCGCCCCAGGCCAGCAGGAACGGGCGGAACTCCTTGGGCGACTGGAACAGCGCCGGGCCGTTGGCCTTTTCTTTCCAGCCGGTGATCCTGGTGTCGCGCACAAACAGCTGGCCGTCGTTGATCAGGAACGAACCGGCTTCCTGGGACAGGCGCAGCTCTTTGGTCTGCTTGTCGATTTCGAGGATGCCCTTGCGCCCGACCACGATCGGCAGCTTGGCCAGGAACACACCGGGCGAGGTTTCGCTGAGGTACTGCTTGGGCACTTTGCCGAGCAGGTCCTTGAGGTTCATGTAGCCGTCGTCGACAAAGATCGCCTGGGGAATGCCGTGCTGGCGCACTACCCATTCGGCCATCTTGTTGTCACCGCCGATAAAGTCCTTGAGGGCGTCTTCCTGCATCATCCGGCGGATGCTGATCTTGCCCGGCTTGGTCCTGACGATTTTCTTTTCCATCGCTGCGGCGGTGTAGCCCGACAGGTCCGGCAGGGCAGGCTTGGCCAGTTCCAGCGGCGCGGTCGGCGGGCTGGAAATGGTGTAGGTCTTGGCCTGTTGCAGTTCTTTGGCGATGGTCGGCGCCTTGACCTGCTGCGCGGTATCGGCGAAGGCTGTGGCACTGGCCATCAGCATCGCGGCAACCAGCAAGCGTTGAGGTTTCATTGCGCAGGCTCCCATCAGAACTTCCAGATCACGTCGACAAAGGCGCGATGCATGTACGAGTCAACCTGGCTGCCGTAGGCGTCGCCCGGCTTGAACACGCCCGCACGAAAGCGCACCAGGGCGGACGGTTCGTCGATCGACTGGCTGAGCGCGGCCGGCAGCAGGCCTTTCTTGAAGTACTTGGTGACGACCAGGTCCATCTCCTGGCCCAGGTCCTTCTTGCCGTCTTCAAGCGGCAGGGACGTGCTGGACAGGATCGCGCCGGTGACGTCATCGGTGTTGTTCTGCACGGCATCGATGCCGTTGCTGCCGACCGGCTTGTTGCCGTCGACGCGCCAGAACTTGTGGTACACCAGGCTGGCGTCGTAGTCCTCGCGCAGCTGCCAGGAGCCGAACAGGCTCATGGACTGCATGTTGTTCATCTCGCCGCGAAACGCTTCGCCGAAGCGGTGCACGCGGGACTGGGTGCCGGTCCAGTTCGAACGGTTGCTCTGCAGGCCGTTCTGCTCGTATTCGGCGCTGGCGCGGGAGTAGGCCGCACCCACTTGCCACTGCGGGTCCAGACGCAGGCGGATACCCAGGTCGGTGGCCCAGCCATTCACGTCGTCGCTGCGCTTGGCGTTGGTGGGGCGGGTGCCGTCGGCGTTCAAGGCGTTGACCGTGTCGCGGTCGCCCTGCATGCCGGTGATGCTCGCCCAGTAGTTGACGGTGTTGGTGTTGCGCCAGTTGTAGGCGTCGCTGTTGGCTTCGATGCCGAGCCAGGTCAGGTCGCCGTTCTCGCGCTTGTCCAGCGAGTCGGTGGCTACGCCCGGTTCCGGATAGTCGAGCTTGCCGTCGTCATGGGTGTGGTGGGCGCGCAGGCCGATCCACTGGCCGGGCGTCCACTGGTAGGCGGCGTCGGCGTAGAGGTGCTGGCGATCCTTGTCCTTGGGCGACAGCTCCTTGAGGTCGGTGCGGTATTCGCTGAAACGCTCAGCGATGCCGACGTTGGCCTTGAGCAAGGTCGTGTCGAAGGTCCAGTTCAGCGCTTCGATGTTGGTGTCGCGCCATTGGCCGTCGTCATTGCGCAGGCGTTGGCGACCGAACTTGAGGATCTCGCCAGGGTAGGGCGTGAAGCCGCTGTAGCCGACCCAGAACTCGCGCATGGCCAGGTAGTTTTTCTTGGCCTTGCGGTCGTTGTTGGTGGTTTGCTGGTTCTCGTCATCCGCCGACTGTTGCAGGGTGTCGGTCTCGATAATGTCGCTGGACACCACGGCCTGGCCCATCGCGTAGGCGCTCCACGCGCCGCTTTCACCGTAGATCCACGGGCGCAGGTCGAGGCCGATGCCGTTGACGTCGCCGCCTTTCTGGGTGCCGAGGTCGCGGTCATCTTCGGACTGGGCGGTGGCTTTGACTTCCAGGCCGAAGTTCTTGGCTTCGGTCAGCGCGGCCAGGGTCGGGCACGACCACAGCAGGGCGAAGGTCAGGCCGATGCCGGCCTTGACGAATGGGTTGAGCTTCATAGGGATTCCTCGCCGTCTTCTTCTTGCAGGGCGTGCAGTTGCAGCGTGCTCTGGGCCAGGGTGCCGCGCGCGGCCAGCTCCTGTTGCACCAGGCGTTGGCCTTCGGCGCGTTGCTCAGGCGTGAGCGGGGCTTCGAGCTGCGTGGCCAGGTCAGTGGCCTCTGGCGTGTCCTGGGCTTTAGCCAACTGGCTGAAGACATAGGCGTTCAATGGGTCGGGCTTGGTGCCCTTGCCTTGGGAAAACAATTGGGCGATGGCGAAGTCGGCGCTGTTCTGGCCGTTGCGCGCAGCGGTCAGCAAGTGGTCGAGGGCTTTTTGCGGGTAGACCTTGCCCAGGTAGCCACGGCGATAGATCTGGCCGAGGTAGTAATCGGCGGCCACTTCCTTGCCCACGGCTTTTTCGAAGTGGGCTTCAGCGGCCTTGGCGTCGGCCGGCACCCATTTGCCTTCGTAGTAGAGCTTGCCCAGCAACAGCTCGGCGCGCGGCTGGTCGGCGGCGCGGCCGTTGTCCAGGTACTTCATCATCTGGTCGACGTCGCCCAGTTCAGGGAAGTCGTAGAGCAACTGCGCCAGGCTGACCCAGGAAGCCGGGTAGCCAGGGGCGATTTTTTCCAGCAGGGCCTGGGCGGTCTTTTCGTCGGTCTTGCCCAGCGAGGCATCGCCCAATACGCGGGCGACGCTGTCGACGCGTTGTGCGGTGACGGTGCCACGGCTGTAGCCGGCTTCCATCTGCTTGAGCAATTGGGCCTGCTTTTCCGGCTCGGCTTTCTTCTGATAGACCGTGGCCAGTTCGACGTAGCAGATGTCGGTGGTGTTCAGCGCGGCCTTGCAGATGCGCTCGACGTCATCCAGGTGCTGGTCGTAGGTGTCCTGGGTGCGATACAGCAGCACTTGGGCCAGGCCGGCTTCCGGGTAACCGGCGGCCTGCCACTTGCTGATCTGCTGCTGCGCATTCACGTTGGGGAAGCTGTGCGGGTATTGCAGGTACAGCATCGCCAGTGGGATCAGGGTGTTGCCTTCGCCATTGGCGAAGGCTTTTTTCAGCAGGCCTTCGGCTTCGTGCTGCTCGGCCTCGGTGACACCTGGCTTGGCGACCAGCAGGCGACCCAGGCGCGCCTGGGCACGTGGCGACGTATCGGCAGCTGCGCGATAAGTGGCTTCGGCCTGACGGATCTGCTCGGGGTCACGGGTGGTCACCTGGATATCGGCCAGGCCCACCTGGGCCTCGCTGTAGCCCAGGTCCGCGAGTTGCTGGTAGTTCTGCTGGGCAGTGACGGTGTCGCCACGTTTGAGTGCTTCGTTGGCCAGGCGCTGGTCGGGCAGGCCGGCGCAACCGGCGAGGCTGACCGCAACAGCCAGCAACGCCGCAGTTCCCATGTGGGAGCGGGCTTGCTCGCGAAGGGGCCCTGTCAGTTGATGCATGTGTTGGCTGACACACTGCTTTCGCGAGCAAGCC
>NZ_JASCPP010000096.1:0-26405 GCF_029959745.1 Pseudomonas sp. PS01298
GGCTTGCCTGCGAAAGCATCACCGCGGTGCCACTGACACACCGGGGCGCGCGCATCGCAGGCAAGCCAGCGCCCACAGGGTTCTATGCTGTTACACACGATGTGTGCCTGGCACATACCGCTGTAAATCCAACCCGCAGGCGTTATGACTTTAATCCTAGGTATCGACCCCGGCTCGCGCATCACCGGTTTTGGCGTGGTGCAGCAGACGCCACGTGGCTGCATCTACGTTGCATCGGGGTGCATTCGTACCGGTGCGGGCGAGCTGGCCGAGCGCTTGCAGATCGTCTATCGCGGCGTGCGTGAAGTGATCCAGACCTATGGGCCGGTGACCATGGGCATCGAAAAGGTCTTCATGGCCAAGAATGCCGACTCGGCCCTCAAGCTCGGCCAGGCCCGGGGCGCCGCCATCGTGGCCGGTGCGGAGGAGGGCATGGAAATCGCCGAATACACCGCGACCCAGGTCAAGCAGGCCGTGGTGGGGACCGGTGCAGCCAATAAAGAGCAGGTGCAGATGATGGTCATGCACATGCTCAAGCTCACCGCCAAGCCGCAGATCGACGCCTCGGACGCCCTGGCTATTGCGATTTGCCACGCGCATACCCGTTCCAGCCTGCTGCCCCACGGCCTCGGTACGGCACGCAGTCGTGGCGGGCGCCTGCGTCTCTGATAGCATCAGCGCAATCGTTATTTCCGGTCAGGCCATGCTCTGACCCCAAGCTTTAAGGATCTGAACCGTGATTGGACGCTTGCGCGGCACCCTGGCTGAAAAACAGCCGCCGCACCTGATTCTGGATGTAAACGGGCTGGGGTATGAGCTGGAAGTGCCCATGACCACCCTGTATCGCCTACCGTCGGTCGGTGAGCCGCTGACGCTGCACACCCATCTGGTGGTGCGCGAAGACGCGCAACTACTCTATGGTTTCATCGGCAAGCGCGACCGCGATTTCTTCCGCGAGCTGATTCGCCTCAATGGCGTGGGACCGAAACTGGCCCTGGCATTGATGTCGAGCCTGGAAGTGGATGAGCTGGTGCGTGCCGTTTCAGCCCAGGACACCTCGGCGCTGACCAAGGTCCCGGGGGTCGGCAAGAAGACGGCCGAGCGCCTGCTGGTAGAGCTCAAGGACCGCTTTAAAGCCTGGGAAGTGGTGCCGAGCATGTTTGCCCTGGTGCCGAACCAACCGGATATGCCGGCGGGCCAGGTCGCCAGCGCCGAAAGTGATGCGGTCAGCGCGCTGATTTCCCTGGGCTACAAGCCGCAGGAAGCCAGCAAGGCCGTATCGGCCATCAAGGACAAGAACCTGAGCAGTGAAGACATGATCCGCCGCGCCCTGAAGGGAATGATTTAAGTGATTGAAGCTGATCGTCTGATCGCGGCCACTGGCCCCCGTGACCGTGAAGAAATCCAGGACCGCGCCATCCGCCCCCTGAGCCTGGCCGACTATATCGGCCAGCCCACCGTGCGCGAGCAGATGGAGCTGTTCATCCAGGCAGCGCGCGGGCGCAGCGAGTCCCTGGACCACACCTTGATCTTCGGCCCGCCGGGGCTCGGCAAGACCACCCTGGCCAACATCATTGCCCAGGAAATGGGCGTGTCGATCAAGTCCACCTCCGGCCCCGTGCTGGAGCGCCCAGGCGATTTGGCGGCATTGCTGACCAATCTCGAGCCCCACGATGTGCTGTTCATCGACGAGATTCACCGGCTGTCGCCGATCGTCGAGGAAGTGCTGTACCCCGCGATGGAGGACTTCCAGCTCGACATCATGATCGGCGAAGGCCCGGCAGCTCGCTCGATCAAGCTCGACCTGCCGCCGTTCACACTGGTCGGCGCGACCACCCGTGCCGGGATGCTGACCAACCCGCTGCGAGACCGTTTCGGCATTGTTCAACGTCTGGAGTTCTATAGCACCGCAGACCTGGCGACCATTGTCAGCCGTTCGGCGAGCATTCTCGGCCTGCCGCTGGACCCGGAAGGCGCGTTTGAAATCGCCCGCAGGGCCCGCGGCACGCCACGGATCGCCAACCGCCTGCTGCGCCGCGTGCGTGACTTTGCCGAAGTGCGTGCCAAGGGGCATATCACCAAGGCCGTGGCCGACCTGGCCTTGAACCTGCTGGATGTCGACGAGCATGGCTTCGATCATCAGGACCGGCGTCTACTCTTGACCATGATCGAGAAGTTCGACGGTGGCCCGGTGGGGGTCGACAGCCTGGCGGCGGCCATCAGTGAAGAGCGCCACACCATCGAGGATGTGCTGGAGCCGTACCTGATCCAGCAGGGCTACATCATGCGTACGCCGAGGGGCCGGGTAGTGACGCGGCATGCGTATCTGCACTTCGGGTTAAACATTCCGTCACGATTGGGTGAGATGCCTGTGGTAGACGAATTCCTCGATGCAGTGGACGATTAAAAGCTTCACGCAAGTCGATTTATTCGATGTTTGTGCTGTCCTAGTGGCTGGCGTCGTCATTCAGTCACTGGAAATGTTTCGGTGGATGAAAAAACAGTTGCCCAGCCGGATTGGCAACCTGAGGAGTAAGCACTAGAGTATGCGCGCGCAAAACGGGGATCAGTCGTTCGCACATCGCTGTCGCGTTTATTACGAGGACACCGATGCTGGCGGCATCGTGTATTACGTCAATTACCTCAAGTTCATGGAGCGGGCTCGAACCGAGCGGCTACGGGAGCTGGGCTTTGCCCAATCCGAGCTGGCAGGGGAGGACCTGTTGTTCGTCGTGCATTCCAGCGAGGCGCGGTATCACGCGCCGGCGCGGTTGGACGATGAACTGCTGGTCAGCGCTGAAGTAATCGAATTGAACCGTGCCAGCCTGCGTTTCAAGCAACAGGTCAGGCGGGCAACGGATGCAACGCTGCTCTGTGAGGGGCAGTTCCTGGTGGCGTGTGTGCGCACCAACAGTTTGAAACCTCGGGCCATTCCCGAAACTCTACGTGCGGCCTTTGCCGCCGTGAGCGGCGCGGGTAAACAATCAAAGCAGGAGATTTAGCGTGGAACCTACCGTCGTCGACCATTCCTCCATGTGGAGCCTGGTCAGCAATGCCAGTGTTGTGGTTCAACTGGTCATGCTGACCCTGGTAGCCGCATCGGTTACCTCTTGGGTCATGATTTTTCAGCGCAGCAACCTGCTGCGCGCCGGTCGACGTGCCCTGGAGAGCTTCGAAGAGCGCTTCTGGTCGGGTATCGACCTGTCCAAGCTGTACCGCCAGGCCGGCAGCAACCCTGACCCGGATTCGGGCGTGGAGCAGATCTTCCGTGCCGGTTTCAAGGAGTTCTCGCGCCTGCGCCAGCAGCCGGGTGTTGATCCGGAAGCCGTGATGGAAGGCGTGGCACGTGCCATGCGCGTGGCCATCTCCCGTGAAGAAGAGAAGCTGGAGCAGAGCCTGCCGTTCCTCGCCACCGTCGGTTCGGTCAGCCCGTACATCGGCCTGTTCGGTACCGTGTGGGGGATCATGAACTCCTTCCGTGGCCTGGCCCAGGCCCAGCAAGCGACCCTGGCCACCGTGGCCCCAGGTATTGCCGAAGCCCTGATCGCCACCGCGATCGGCCTGTTCGCCGCTATCCCCGCAGTAATCGCCTACAACCGCTTTGCTGCCACCAGCGAAACGTTGATCGGCCGTTACTACACCTTCGCCGATGAATTCCAGGCGATCCTGCACCGTAAAGTGCACACCAGCGAAGAATAAGCAGGTAATTCCCAATGGCTTTAATCGCTCGAGCTCGCAAAAAGCGCAAGCCGGTCGCCGAGATGAACGTAGTGCCCTACATCGACGTGATGCTGGTGCTGCTGGTCATCTTCATGGTGACCGCGCCGATGCTCAACCAGGGCGTGAAGGTTGATCTGCCCAAGGTTTCCAGTGAAGCCTTGCCGCAAGACAACAACACACAGGTCCTGACCATTTCGATCAAGGCTGACAAGACCTATTACTGGAACCTTGGCAGCGAAGTCGACACTCAGAAACAGCAAGACAAGGCCTTGACCCTGCCGGCGATGACCGATGCGGTGACCAAGATCATTCGCTCCGGCAACGAAGGCGGCAAGCACACCCAGGTGTTCATCCGGGGTGACAAGTCGGTCGACTACGGCTCTGTCATGGGCGCCATGGGCGGGCTGCAGAAGGCCGGCGTCGGTAACGTTGGCTTGATTACCGAGGCGCCCTGATGCAGCAACAGCGAGAGCCGTCCGCCTCGGAAAGCTTCTTCTGGCCTAGCGTCTGGGCAATTGCCCTGCACGTCCTGGTGTTTGGAATGCTGTTCGTCAGCTTTGCCATGACCCCGGATCTGCCGCCAGCCAAGCCGATCGTGCAGGCGACCCTGTATCAGCTGAAATCGAAAAGCCAGGCCACCACCCAGACCAATCAGAAGATTGCGGGTGAGGCCCAGAAGTCGGCTGCGCGCCAGACTGAAGTCGAACAGATGGAACAGAAGAAGGTCGAGCAGGAAGCGGTGAAGGCTGCTGCGGAACAAAAGAAAGAAGAGGCGGCTCAAAAGGCCGAGGAATCGAAAAAGGCTGACGAAGCGAAGAAGGCCGACGAGGCGAAAAAGGCTGATGAAGCCAAGAAAGCCGAGAAAGCTGCCGACGCGAAAAAGGCCGAAGAGAAACAATTGGCTGATATAGCCAAGAAGAAAGCCGAAGACGAAGCGAAGAAAGCTGCCGAAGAAGAGGCCAAGAAAAAGGCCGCTGAAGACGCCAAGAAAAAGATAGTCGAAGACGCGAAGAAGAAAGCCGCCGAAGACGCCAAGAAAAAAGCTGAAGCAGACGAGGCGAAGAAGAAAATCGCCGACGACGCGAAGAAGAAAGCTGCCGCCGATGCCACCAAGAAAAAGGCCCAGGAAGCAGCGCGTAAATCCGCCGAAGAGAAAAAGGCCCAGGCCTTGGCAGATTTGCTCTCCGACACGCCGCAGCGTCAGCAAGCCTTGGCCGATGAGCGTGGCGATGAAGTCGCGGGCAGTTTCGACGACCTGATTCGGGCACGCGCAGCAGAAGGCTGGACCCGTCCACCTTCGGCACGCAAAGGCATGACAGTAGTGCTGCAGATCGGCATGTTGCCGGACGGTACGGTGACTTCGGTCAGCGTGGCCAAGTCCAGTGGTGACGGTTCGTTCGACAGTTCGGCGGTTGCCGCGGTCAAGAACATTGGCCGGTTGACCGAGATGCAGGGAATGAAACCAAGCGACTTCGCTCCCTATCGTTCATTCAAGATGACATTCACACCTGAGGATCTAGCCTTGTGAGAAACCTTCTTCGAGGAATGCTTGTCGTTATTTGCTGTATGGCAGGGATAGCGGCGGCGGATGAAAAGAACATCCTGGTCACCAGCGGTAGCGATCGGGCCACCCCGATCGCAGTCGTACCGTTCGGTTGGCAGGGCGGCAGCGTGCTGCCGGACGACATGGCCCAGATCGTCAGCGATGACCTGCGCAATTCCGGTTACTACGCGCCGATTCCGAAAGGCAACATGATCAGCCAGCCTACCCAGGCCAGCGAAGTCATCTTCCGTGACTGGAAAGCCGTCGGCGCCCAGTACCTGATGGTCGGCAACATCGTTCCGGCGGGTGGTCGCCTGCAGATCCAGTACACGTTGTTCAACGTGGCCACTGAGCAGCAGGTCTTGACCGGCAGCGTTTCGGGGACTGCCGAACAGCTGCGCGACATGGCCCACTACATCTCGGACCAGTCGTTTGAAAAACTCACCGGCATCAAGGGGGCGTTCTCGACGCGCCTGTTGTATGTCACGGCTGAGCGTTTCTCCGTAGACAACACTCGTTACACTTTGCAGCGCTCGGACTATGACGGTGCACGCGCCGTGACCCTGCTGCAATCGCGTGAGCCTATCCTGTCGCCGCGTTTCGCGCCGGATGGCAAGCGTATCGCCTACGTGTCTTTCGAGCAGAAGCGTCCGCGAATCTTCGTCCAGCACATTGATACTGGCCGTCGTGAGCAGATCACTAACTTCGAAGGCCTCAACGGTGCACCGGCCTGGTCGCCGGATGGTTCGCGCCTGGCGTTCGTGCTGTCCAAGGACGGCAACCCGGATATCTACGTGATGAACATGGCTTCGCGCCAGATCACTCGCGCAACCAGCGGCCCGGGTATCAATACCGAACCGTTCTGGGGCAAGGATGGTTCAACCATCTACTTCACCTCTGACCGCGGCGGCAAGCCACAGGTCTACAAGGCGAACGTGAATGGTGGTGGTGCAGAGCGTGTTACTTTTATCGGTAACTACAATGCCAATCCGAAGCTTTCGGCTGATGAAAAGACGTTGGTGATGATTCACCGTCAGGATGGTTTCACTAATTTCCGGGTTGCGGCCCAGGATTTGCAGCGTGGAACGGTAAAAATCCTCACGGATACCAACCTTGATGAGTCAGCTACTGTTGCGCCCAACGGCACCATGGTAATCTACGCCACCCGCCAGCAGGGCCGGGGAGTCTTGATGCTCGTGTCCATTAATGGACGCGTAAGGCTCCCGCTTCCTACCGCTCAAGGCGAAGTCAGAGAACCGTCCTGGTCCCCTTACCTGAACTGACGCGGCGCTACAAAAAGAAGTACTTAACACACTGGGGTTCATTAGGAGTTTCACGATGGAAATGCTGAAGTTTGGTAAGTTTGCTGCTCTGGCTCTGGCTCTGTCCGTAGCCGTTGGTTGCTCGTCTAAAGGCGGCGACAATGCCGGTGAAGGCGCAGCTGTTGATCCAAACGCTGGTTACGGCGCTAACACTGGTGCAGTTGACGGCTCCCTGAGCGAAGAAGCTGCTCTGCGCGCTATCACCACTTTCTACTTCGAATACGACAGTTCGGACCTGAAGCCAGAAGCCATGCGCGCTCTGGACGTTCACGCGAAGGACCTGAAAGCTAACGGCGCTCGCGTTGTTCTGGAAGGTAACACCGACGAACGTGGTACTCGTGAGTACAACATGGCACTGGGCGAGCGTCGTGCGAAAGCCGTTCAGCGCTACCTGGTACTGCAAGGTGTTGCTCCAGGCCAACTGGAACTGGTTTCCTACGGTAAAGAGCGTCCAGTTGCTACTGGCCACGACGAGCAGTCCTGGGCTCAAAACCGTCGCGTCGAACTGCGTAAGTAATTCGTCATGCGAACGTGCCGTCGTGCTCTAACTGTATTGGCTCTCAGCCTCGCCCCGCTTGCGGTGTGGGCTGCGGTTCCTGTGGAAGATAGCAACTCTGGCTATAACAATAGCGGGAGCAGCTATCCGCCAGCAGGTTATGGCACGAACGGCGCCTATGCGGGGGGAGCGGCTACGTCCGCTCCCTCGGCACAGGGCGAACTGTTCAACCAGCTGCAACGCATGCAGGATCAATTGTCGCAGCAGCAAGGCACGATTGAAGTACTGCAAAATCAAGTGAACCAGCTGAAGCAAGAAGGCCTGGAGCGTTACCAGGATCTTGACCGACGTATAGGAGCCGGCGTTACACCTGCCGCTACTCCTGATAATTCTTCTACCGGTGGCGCGCCAAGCGCTGCTGCCGGTGGTGCAGCAGCAGGGGCCGCAGCTGCCGCCCCTGCCGCCAGCAGCGAACCGGGTGATCCGGCCAAGGAAAAGCTGTATTACGATGCCGCTTTCGACCTGATCAAAGCCAAGGATTTCGATAAGGCCAGCCAGGCCTTTACCGCATTCCTGCGCAAGTATCCGAACAGCCAGTACGCGGGCAATGCCCAATACTGGTTGGGTGAGGTCAACCTGGCCAAGGGTGATCTGCAGGGCGCCGGCCAGGCATTTGCCAAGGTCAGCCAACTGTACCCCAAGCACGCCAAGGTGCCTGATTCGCTGTACAAACTCGCCGACGTAGAACGCCGCCTGGGTCATACCGACAAGGTCAAAGGCATTCTGCAGCAGGTTGTCGCCCAGTATCCGGGGACTTCCGCTGCCCAGTTGGCGCAACGGGATCTGCAACGCTTGTAAGCGATGCTGTCCGTTTAGAAGAAACCCGCGCCTGTCGCGGGTTTTTTCGTTAGAATCCACGCCCTTTTATGAAACACGCTTTTTGGGGTCTACGCGTTGGCGGGGTCCCTTGAAGTGCCTGACGGAGGCGGACAGCCTGTTTAGCTGTTACGCCCGTGGCGACTATGCAAGACACATTACGTATCACCGAAGTTTTTTACTCGTTGCAGGGTGAAACGCGCACCGCTGGCCTGCCCACAGTCTTTGTGCGGCTAACCGGTTGCCCGTTGCGTTGCCAATACTGTGACAGCGCCTACGCCTTCAGTGGCGGTACGGTGCGCACCCTCGAAGACATCCTTGAGCAGGTTGCCGGTTACCGGCCGCGCTACGTCTGCGTGACGGGCGGCGAGCCGCTGGCGCAACCCAATGCCATCCCGTTGCTCAAACAGCTGTGTGATGCCGGTTACGAGGTGTCCCTGGAAACCAGTGGCGCCTTGGATATCTCTGCGGTGGACCCGCGCGTGAGCCGCGTAGTCGACCTGAAGACCCCAGGCTCCAAGGAAGCGCATCGCAACCGCTATGAGAACATCGATCTGCTGACGGCCAACGACCAGGTCAAGTTCGTCATCTGCTCCCGTGAAGATTACGACTGGGCGAACTCCAAGCTGATCCAGTATGGCCTGGACCGTCGCGCGGGCGAGGTGCTGTTCTCCCCCAGCCACCATGACTTGAATGCGCGTGACCTCGCCGATTGGGTGGTTGCGGACAATCTACCGGTGCGCCTGCAATTGCAGTTGCATAAATACCTTTGGAACG
Source organism: Pseudomonas sp. PS01298 (assembly GCF_029959745.1). Taxonomy (NCBI): domain Bacteria; kingdom Pseudomonadati; phylum Pseudomonadota; class Gammaproteobacteria; order Pseudomonadales; family Pseudomonadaceae; genus Pseudomonas; species Pseudomonas sp. PS01298. The sequence continues at coordinate 8,735 of NZ_JASCPP010000096.1, forward strand.
ACGAGCCAGGACGCTGATATGACTGAACACACCATGGATCAAAAACGCGCAGTAATCCTGCTTTCCGGCGGCCTCGACTCCGCCACGGTGGTGGCAATGGCGCAGGCTGAAGGTTACACCTGCTACACCATGAGCTTTGACTACGGCCAGCGCCATCGCGCCGAGTTGAACGCAGCTGCGCGTGTCGCGCGGGACATGGGGGTTGCCGAGCACAAGGTGATCGGCCTGAACCTCAATGGCATCGGCGGCTCGGCCTTGACCGACAGCAGCATCGATGTGCCAGAAGCACCGAGCGAAGGCATTCCGGTGACTTATGTGCCGGCACGCAACACCGTGTTCCTGTCCCTGGCCCTGGGTTGGGCTGAAGTGCTGAACGCCCGCGACATCTTTATCGGCGTCAACGCCGTGGATTATTCCGGCTACCCGGACTGTCGCCCAGAGTTCGTCGAGTCGTTCGAGCGCATGGCCAACCTGGCGACCAAAGCCGGGGTAGAAGGGCAGGGGTTCCGTATCCTCGCGCCGCTGCAAAACCTCAGCAAGGCCGATATTGTGAAGGCTGGTGTAGGACTTGGCGTCGATTATTCGCTGACTGTTTCCTGCTATCAGGCAGACGATGACGGCCGTGCTTGTGGGAAATGTGACAGCTGCCGACTGCGCGCAGAAGGCTTCCAAGCGGCCGGAATTGCGGACCCAACGCGTTATTTCTGATTTATTTCAAATAAGGTGTTGAATAATCCTTAGAAATCAGTATTATACGCGCCACCACACAGCGGGTCGTTAGCTCAGTTGGTAGAGCAGTTGGCTTTTAACCAATTGGTCGTAGGTTCGAATCCCACACGACCCACCATTTTTGGCGGTTTAGAAAATCCGGAAGGCCCACGCAAGTGAGGATTTCCGGGTTTTTTTTTGCCCGCAAGAAACCCATTCTCTCGCAGCCCGCCTTATGAGCAGCCCTCGCCTGGCTATCAGGCGAGGGCCAACGCCTCAGAAGTTGTACTTCAGGCTGGTCATGACATTACGCGGCGCGCCATACATCCCTTCTGAATAAACGCGTGCGTAGTACTCGCGGTCGAACACGTTGTTCAGGTTGACGGTGGCACTGAGGTTTTTCGAGAAGTCGTAACGCGCCATCAGGTTGGCCACGGCGTAGCTGCCCTGCTGGTAATAGTGCAAATCTTCGCCGGTCTTGGTCTGCCAATTGAACCCGCCACCCACCGTCACTTTGTCCAGCACGCCTGGCAAGCGATATGAGGTGAACGTCTTGAACAAATGCCGAGGCAGGGTAGTGACGATGCGTTTGTCGTCCGCATCGGTGGTGACGCTGTAGGCATAGCCGGCAGATGCCTGCCAGCCTTCGGCCAATTCCCCATTGATTTCCAGCTCGACCCCTTGGGTCTTGGCGCTTTGCTCGATGCGGTAGGCCTGGGTATCCGATTGCCAGACAGCGAGGTTGTCCTGTTCGAGTTGGAACAGTGCCAGGCTGGCGTTCAACTGTTCGTCGTAGAAGCTGCCCTTGATCCCCACTTCATAGCCTTTGCCCTCCAGGGGCGGCAAGGCCTTGCGGTTGATGTCGCGCACGTAGGACGCCTGCGGATTGAAGATCTTGGTGTAGCTGGCATACAACGCCCAATTTTCATCCAGGTCGTAGACCACGCCGGCATAGGGAATAAAGACGCCTGTTTCGCGTTCCTTGACCGAGGAGGTGCCTTCACCATACACGTTGGTGTCGGTGTCACGCTTCCAGTCGGTCAAGCGCCCGCCGAGGATCAGGCTCAAGTCGTCAGTGATGTGCAGGCGTGAAGTCAGGTAGGCGGCATATTGCTTCTCGCGGATGCTGCCCTTGCCGAGTACCGGCGTCGCCGGCTTTGGCGAGTCGCCGTTCCAGGTGCGGTAGTCAGGCACCTGGAAGCCATAGTCGCGTAGCCAATCCCCGTAGTTGGGGGTGTGTTCTTCGTAGTCGGTCGCGGTAATGCCGGTGATCAGCTCGTGTTCACGGCCGAATGCCGAGAACGGGCCGGTGAGGTAGGCGTCCAGGTTGTCCTGGCGTGGTGTGCCCGACCAACGTACAGGCAGCAGGGTGCCACCCGAACCAGTGGCCTGGTCGAGGCTGCCGATGGTAAAGGAGAAAAACTCGTCGAACTTGTTCTCGGTGTGGCCGTACTCGATCTTGCCGCTCCAGCCGTTATCGAATTGATGCTCGATGGAGGTGAAGTAGTTGGTCTGGTCGTGATCGTTGTAGGACCATTTCGGTGCGGTATTGAGCGAGCGTTGGGCATGGGTTTTCTCGCCGTTGCTGAACAGCGTCTGGTAGCCGCCGCGCAGGGGCGAATCAACTTGGGTCTTCTGGTAGCTGAAGCCTGCGGTCAACAGGGTTGAATCGCTGAGGTCGAACTCGCTGATGCCGTAGATTAATTGCGAGTCTTGCTTGAAGCGGTCGATCCAGGCCTGCTCGGTCTTGTAATCCACCACCAGCCGGCCGCGAACAGTGCCGGTTTCAGTCAGTGGTCCGGAGACATCGACGCCCGTGCCATAGCGGTCCCAACTGCCGGCTTCTGCAGTGAGGCTGACCTGGGCCTGCGCTGTCGGGCGTTTACGGATCAGGTTGATCGTCGCCGAGGGGTTGCCCATCCCACTGATCAGGCCGGTAGCGCCGCGTACGATCTCTACCCGGTCGTACATCGCGGTGCTTTGGGTGTAATTGTCCATGCGCGTGGAGGTGGGCACGCCGTCAATCTCGAAGTTCTGGATCTGGAAACCCCGGGACCAGTAGCTGTCATTCTCGGTGCCCAGGCCCGCGCGAGTCACCGCGATGCCGGGGCTGGCTTCAAGCACGTCCGTCAGGTTGTTGAGTTTCTGGTCATCCAGGCGCTGGCGGGTCATCACTGTGACCGATTGCGGGGTTTGCTTCTGGGTCAGGTTAAGCCGGGTCGAGCTGCTGGAGGAGTAGGCGGTGTAGGAACCGGTGCCTTCAGTGGTCGAGCCGGGGGCCTTGCCGGAGATGGTCGTGCTGCTCAACTCCAGTCGTGAGGCCTCGCTGGGCGCTGCCTGCAATTGGTAGCGTTGGCCGCCCAACTGCACCGCAGTGAGGCCCGTGTTCAGCAGCAATATCTGCAAGGCCTGCTCGATGGAGTAGTTGCCGCTGAGGGCATGGCTGGTTTTTCCGGCCGTCAGTGCGGCATCGGCAGCCAGGTAAATACCGGCCTGGGCTGAGAGCAGGTTCAATTGGGTCGCCAATGGCCCGGCGGCGATTTCGTAATGTTGCTCCTCGGCCCAGGCGATGGGGCTGACGCTGGCCAGGGCGAGGGCGGCCGAGCAGGCGAAAAGATGCAGCGGAAGATGAGGGCTGAGTGACATCTTGAGGGTCCTTGTAGAGGTGGCTCGCGGCCATGTCACTAGCTAAATCGAATGAGAATTAAAATCAGGAAGTGGCGTCGGAAAAAATTAGCGAGGCTTCACCGTCGTCCAACCCGCAAAGGTCTGTTCGATACGAACCGGCAACACGCCTTCGAGCATCGCCAGGGCCTGGTCGGTGTCGTGCAGGGGAAATGTGCCCATCACGCGTAACTGGGCGACACGCGGGTCGACGCCCAGGTGCCCACGGCGATAGTTGGCCAATTCGTGAATAAACTCCTCCAACGGCATGTCTTCTGCCGGCAACACCCCGCGCGTCCAGGCTTGGCGTTCAAGCTGCGCCGGTGTTGTTTCGCTGATGCGCTGCGTATCGAACCACAGGCGTTCGCCAGCCGCGGCCACACGTACCTGGGGCGTGTCGATGCACCGCGCCTGCACCGCCCCTTCATACACATTGAGTTGAGTGCGTGATGCCTGCTCACGCACGCTGAATCGAGTGCCCAGTGGGGTAAGGCTGCCCTGGGCGGTCGTCACTACAAACGGGCGAGGGTCGGCCGCGGTCGCGATCATTACCTCACCCTGATACAAGCGGATGCTGCGTTGCCCTTTATTCATATCAACGTCCAGCGCGGTGGCGCTGTTGAGCCAGATACGCGAGCCATCGGCCAGGCGGCGTTCGAGGATTTGCCCGGTGACGGTGCGATAGCCGGCCTGCCAGGCCAGCAGTTGCTGGGTCAATGCGCCATGGCGCCAGGCCAGTCCTCCCAGCAGCAGCCCGCCGCTGATGATCGACAAGCTGCGCAGCACCTGGCGGCGGGACCGGGGCGAATGTTGCAGTGATTGCAAGGTGCGGCTGGCGGTATCGGCATCACCCTGCAGCGGCGCGAAGCGCTGGCTGACCCGCTCCACGTAGCGCCAGGCCTGCTGATGACTGTCACTGCGCGCCAACCAACGTTGCCAGGCTTCCAGCTGCGCAGCATCGTTGGGCGCGCTACTCAGCCGGGCGAACCAGTCGGCGGCTTCCTGCAGCGTGTGATGATCGGGCTTGGACACGGGCATGATTCAGCTCAGGGCCTCGTCCAGTTCTGCCTCGAGCAGCAGGCACTGGAACATGGCCTTGGCCATGTAATGGGTGACGGTCCGCGCGCTGACACCCAGTCGCTCACCGATGGCCTGGTAACTCAACCCCTGCAGTTGCGCGAGCAGGAATGCCTCGGCTACTTTCGGCGGCAAGCGTTCCAACATGGCCTGGACCTGTTGCAGGGCCTCGAGCACCATCGCACGGTGCTCTTCCGATGGCATGCAATGCTCTGGGCGACTGGACAGCACCTCCAGCCACGCGCGTTCAACCCGTTGGCGCCGCCAGAAGTCCACGCAGACATGCCGCGACATGGCGCTGAGGTAAGCACGTGCATGGCCTTCACTGTCAAACGCCTTGGGCTTGCTCAGCAATCGCACGAATACGTCATGCGCCAACTCGGCGGCATCACTCGAATTACCCAGCTTCTTGTTCAGCCAGGCGCGCACCCAACCGTGATGCTCTTGGTAGAGCCAGCCGACATTGGACAGATCTGGAGAGATGGGCATGACGCAAGCGCACTCCGTCGTCGGGTTCAGTACCCGAACGGACTAATGGGAATTATTCTCAATATTAACCTTGGCGGCGCGCCTTCACAACCGCCAGGTACAAAGGCGCGCAGGCTCGCGCCGAACCCTGCGCGACTTCAGGGGCACGCTGTGGGTATCTGCTCGATAAAGTACTCGCAGATCAGCCGATCTTCGCGCAAGCACTGTTCTGTAGCCGGGCAGCCTGTCGCCTCGGAAAAGAAGCCCGCCATCGCCCGGCACACGCACTGCTCCTCGCGCACCACGCTGCCCACCGGGCAGGTGAAGTTGCGCACCATGAACCCACCGTCCTCGGCCGTGGCGTGGCGAAAGCTGATCCACGGTCCATGCAACCTATAAAAAGGCACACCCTGATGAGTTTGATACCGAACAATTCCCTGATCACCGCGACGCCTGAAGAAGGGCGCGAACTCGCCATCAAGATGTCCCGGCTGGTCATCAAGGCCACGCAGCCCGACGAGGCGGTACGTGGCCGCTTGCGCGATGTGTACGCCAATGACGCCGCCATGCTGATCAGCATTGGCCAGGTGGTAGCCACCGAATTTGCGACGATTGCGGCGGCGAACACATACTGGAATCCATAAGATTGCCGGGCGGCCAATGGCCCGCGTTGGCTGCCTGGAACCGGCGGGTCAGATTCGGGTCAGGAGGTCAGAAACAGACGCGAAAAATCGACCAAAGTCTTTGAAATATCTAGGATTGTCGGACAATCCAGCAGATGAAAAACTCTTCATAAACCGCTCGCTCGAACGTTGGTAGCTTCCTCGTCGCTGCCCCATAATTCGAGTCCTAATAATGAATAACAAAACTCTTAAAGGCGCCTTGGCGCTCGCCGTTTCACTTGCCTCCACCCCGCTGTTCGCCGGTGGTTTCGCGCTCAACGAACAAAGCATCAGTTCAATGGGCACGGGCTACGCCGGTCGTTCCTCCTCTGCCGACGACGCCAGTACGGTGTTCGGCAACCCGGCCGGCATGTCCCGCCTCAAGCAGAATGAAGTGAGCATCGGGGCGACCTACCTCGATGCCAAGACGAACATCAAGGATGCCAGCTCGACCCAAGGCGGTGCCGACAACCCGGGTACCAACAAAGGCGACATGGTCCCTGGGATTGCCGTGCCGATGGGCTACCTGGTCACGCCGATCGATGAGCACTGGGCATTCGGTCTCGGGATCTACGCGCCGTTTGGCCTGGTGACCGATTACGAACACAGCTTCCAGGGCAACGCCTTCGGCAACAAGAGCAAGGTCCAGGTCATCACCGTACAGCCGACGGTCAGCTACGCATTCAATGACAAGGTCTCGGTGGGTTTCGGGCCGACGTTCAACAAAATCAACGGCGAACTCGACTCCAAAGTGCCAGCGTTTGGCCTGGGCACCGAGGCGGTCAAGATCAAGGGTGACGACACTGCGACAGGTTTCAACGCCGGTATCCTGGTGCAGGCATTGGACTCTACCCGCGTCGGCGTGACCTACCACTCGCAAGTCGTCTACCACCTGAGTGGCCATACCAATGCCTCGGGCGTGCTCTCTGATCTGTTGGACGGCGGTTCGCAGCGTTATGACGCCAAGCTCAACGTCACCACACCGTCGTCCGTGGATTTCTCGGTCACTCACCAACTGACGGATGACTGGACCCTGTACGTGGGCAGCACCTACACCCGCTGGAGCCAGTTGAAGAAAATCACCGTCAACAATACCGGTGTATCGGACATCACCAGTGAGCTCGCCGGCCTGGACTCCATCACCGAACAGCAGCATTGGCACGACACCTGGTCCCATGCGATCGGCGCGGCGTATCGCGTCAACAAGCAACTGGTATTGCGCACCGGGTTCTCGGTTGACCAGACCCCGACCAACAACACCGACCGCTCCGTACGCATTCCTACAGGGGACCGTACGGTTTTCAGCCTGGGAGCCGGTTGGACGCCAGTCGACAACCTGACTTTCGATGTGGCGTATTCCTACTTGAAGGAAGAGCCGATCAAGGTTCGTCAGACCCAACCTGCACTGGGCCTGACCTACGACGCCAAGTATGAAAACAGCGCCAATGGGTTCGGCGGTTCAGTGACTTACCGCTTTTAATCCGCGCCAGATAGCGAAGAGCCAGATTAACGTCGTGGCTCTTTGCTACTAATTTCCCCGCTGTCCCTGTCAATCCTCCTGCGTCTTTGCTTAAATCAGAGGGTAAACATTCGCAGACAGGGATCGTCATGAGTACGCTGTTACCTATCAGTTCCGCCAATTCGCTGCCTATTCGGCCAGTGGAACCGTCACCCGTCACGCCGCCGCAGAGCAGCGTTGTAAGCACACGGCCTTCGTCGGTGGTCAGCTTGGGCAACGTCGTGTCCGACACCCTTGCCGATACCTATTCCCGCCGCGGCCAATTGCCGGGCCAGGACATTGTGCGTGCCTGGGAAAGTGACAGCCAGGACACACTCAGCCGCGCGATCAATACCAACTTCAATTCGCCGTCCACTGCCAACCGCTTCAATGGCCTGGGCGCCAGCCTGGTTGAGCAGTTCGCCAAGAATGGCGCGGGCATTTCTCAGTCCGTGCTCTACGCGAGCGCCGATCGAGCGGACAGCGCCGGCGAGATCAAGACGGATCAAACTTTGCTGCACAGCAAAGCCGACAACCTGGTCAGCCTCAGCATCAAGACGGCCAGCGGCAAGACCGTAACCTTCAGCCTGTCCAGCCAGAAAGATGGCCTGGGTGTGCAGGCCAACGTCGAAGGCGGTGCTCTGAGCGCCGAAGAACTCAAGGCGGTCGGCCAACTGGGCAGTGCCTTCCAGGCTGCGGTGGATGGGCTCACCGCTGTTCCGCCGAAACTCGACCTGGGCAACCTGACCCAATTTGACAGCAAAGTATTGGCGTCGGTGGACCTCAACACCACGCTCAAGACGCGGAACGGGCCTGACCTGAAACTGGCCTTTCACGCCGACAGCCAGAGCCGTACCACGCGCATGAGCAGCCTGAGCGGCGAGCTCAACCTGAGCGTCGACCTGAAAAACGCCTCGATCCTTGGCAATGCGCAGCAACAGGCCAAGGCGCTGAAAAGCTACCTGGCCCAGTTTGACCGTGCCCAGGAACGTGGCAGCGCCAAGGCCGAGCTGATGACCCAGTTCAAGGACGCCTTCAGCGCCCTGAACAGCAACTATCCACAGGGCGCGAGCCTCCCCGAGGCGCTGACCCGCAACCCGACGGACCAGGGCTTGTTGACGGGCCTGGCAGACTTCAAGGCGTCGATCAAGCAGGCGGTCGATTCGTCCAACCCGATGCGCCCCTCTGAAGTCGACAGCTTTGCCTATGACGTGTCGCAGAAGACCCGCGTCGGCGGCAAAAGCGCGCTGGACCGCAGCGTGAGCCAGGACCAGCAATCGAGTCTTTCCGCCAGCTTCCACAAGGGGCTCAAGGGTGGGAAGGCGCCTGAGCTGAGCGGCGATCCAAACTCGCAGAATTATCTCTATATACAGGTGGAGGATAAGGCCAGCAGCTCTGCCAACATCGCCTACAAGGATGGCCTGCTGACCAACGCCTCGGTCGCGCAAACGGCCAGCCAGAACACCCGCACGCAGCAATACGTGATGGGCAAGCTCGTGGATGAGACCAACGTGCCGAAGGAAGCCACTGTCCAGCGTGACTACCTGGTGCTGCTGGAGTACGCGGCCAAGGAAAGCAAAAAGTCCAAGGACGCCCTGGAAGAGTCCACGTTAAAGGACGCCCTGGCCAACATGCAGGCCTCGGTTCTGCTGCAGAACGATCCTTCCGCCCTCGTTCGCTGATCCTTGTGCACGAGCCGGTTTGCCGGCTCGTGTGCTGGAGGTGAATCGCGTCGTCATTCCCGCCCCAGATTAGGCTTTTGAATCCATTCGATATTCTGTAGCCTTGCGCAGCTTCACCCGTGCTTGATGAACACAATCACTTCGTCCGGCGGCGCCCGTAGGGCTCCAGAGCCGGTGGTACACTCGACTTTCGCGCAACTGCGCCTGCAGGTCTTGCGAACATGACGCAAATTTCCGAACGCCTACTGGTTCAAGCCCACCTCGACGCCAAGCAGCCTAAAGCCCTCAGCGCCGATGAAGAGGCGAGCCTGCGTGCCGCCATCGCCGCCGAGCTCAAGGCTCAGGACGCGGTGCTGGTTGCCCACTTCTACTGCGACCCGGTGATTCAGGCCCTGGCCGAAGAAACCGGTGGCTGTGTCTCCGATTCCCTGGAAATGGCGCGCTTCGGCGCCGCTCACCCGGCCAAGACCGTATTGGTCGCCGGCGTGCGTTTCATGGGCGAGACCGCGAAAATCCTCACGCCGGAAAAACGCATCCTGATGCCGACCCTGGAAGCCACGTGCTCCCTGGACCTCGGTTGCCCGGTGGATGAGTTTTCGGCGTTCTGCGACCAGCACCCTGAGCGGACCGTGGTGGTGTATGCCAACACCTCGGCGGCGGTCAAGGCGCGTGCCGATTGGGTGGTGACGTCCAGCTGCGCGCTGGAAATCGTCGAGAGCCTGATGGACAACGGTGAAACCATTATCTGGGGCCCGGACAAACACCTGGGCACCTATATCCAGCGCCAGACCGGGGCCGACATGTTGCTCTGGGACGGTGCCTGCATCGTCCACGAAGAGTTCAAGTCCAAGCAATTGGAAGACATGAAGGCGCTGTACCCGGACGCAGCGATCCTGGTGCACCCGGAGTCGCCGACGTCAGTGATCGAATTGGCCGATGCCGTGGGGTCCACCAGCCAGTTGATCGCGGCGGCCCAGCGTTTGCCGAACAAGACATTTATCGTGGCGACCGATCGCGGCATCTTCTACAAGATGCAGCAGCTGTGCCCGGACAAGGTCTTTGTCGAAGCGCCAACCGCCGGTAATGGCGCGGCGTGCCGCAGCTGCGCGCACTGCCCATGGATGGCGATGAACACGCTGGAGCGCACCCTGCAATGCCTGCGTGAGGGCAGTAACGAGATCTTCGTCGAGCCTTCGGTGATCCCCCACGCCGTGCGCCCGCTCAAGCGCATGCTGGACTTCACCCAGGCCGCGCGCCTCAAACTCGCCGGCAACGCCTGATCTTGAGCTGGCACGGTTAAAAATGTGGGAACTGGCTTGCCTGCGATAGCATCACCTCGGTCTGTTGGATAAACCGAGGCGCTTGCATCGCAGGCAAGCCAGCGCCCACCTTTGATTTTCGTCGTTGCGGATTACTTCTTTTTCTTCGGAATCTGCACCAGTTGGGTGTCGGAATAGATGTCATGCCAGCTGCGCTTGCGCTTGTCGAACAGCGACCAGATAAACCCCAGCCCCACGCACAACCACGACGCAATCGACACCACAAAGCGCAGCAGCGCCTGCCACAGGCTGATGCGTGAGCCGTCGGCGTTCTGCACGCGCACACCCCACACCTGCATGCCCAGCGTCTGCCCCGAATGGGTCCAGAACTTGGCAAAAAAACCGAACAGCACGAAAAACAGAATCGTCGACAGCAACGGATCCCCATCCAGTGCGCCGGACTCGGTGAGGGTGCGCATCTTGGCTTCGCCGATGAGCGCCATCCACACCAGCTTGTAGATGAACGCCGTGACAATCAGCAGCGCCGTGCACAACAGGAAGTCATAGAACATCGCTGCCAGACGACGGCCCAGGCCAACGGCGGGGAATTCGCCTTGGGGGCTCAGCAAGGGTTTGGACATGGCAGGCTCTCTTGGGGAAAAAAGCCATTTTACGAGCAAACGCACATAAAAAAGCCCCTGATGTCACCATCAGGGGCTTTTTGTCGCAGCAGGGATCAGCCTTCTGCTTGTACTTCGTCAGCCTGCATGCCTTTCTGGCCTTGCACGGCAACGAAGGTCACTTTCTGGCCTTCTTTCAGGCTCTTGAAGCCGTTGCCCTGAATAGCGCGGAAATGCACGAACAGATCCGGACCGCTTTCTGGAGTGATAAAACCAAACCCTTTCTCGTCGTTAAACCACTTGACGGTACCGCTCTGACGTTCAGCCATTTTCTTATTTCCTTGACGCTAAAAATTAATGACAGCCCCTTTCACATGAAAGAGTACTGGGCTGGGTTGCAGGAAAGTAAGAGACGTCGAACGGGTTGTAGCAAACTTTGGCTACTGCCCAGGTCCAGGTTCCAAGCGACCCATGCAAACACAGTGAACAAACTCTACGCCAACTACTGGAGAAAAAACAAGCCCCGGGCAAGCCCTTGGTTTTGCTTGGCTGTATGACACTTCGGTCAACATTTGGGATCTGACTTATTCGATAGAGTTGTTCACTTGTTATAGCCCGGCGCTGATAACGATGACTATCGTCAATGCACTGTTTTATGGCGGTTGCGTTACAGTTTAGTGCACGTTAACGCAACCGCGTTACTTATAGGAACAGTCAATCAGCCACGATAGTAACGCTGTGGCACAAATGGCATTTTGCTTACACGAAGTGGCACTTTTTTCCCACGCACCAGCGCGAATACTTGGGTGTCGAGCGCGACGAATGCATTGTCCAGATAACCCATGGCCAGCGGGCCGCCCAGTGTCGGGCCAAAGCCACCGCTGCACACACTGCCAACCACGGTGCCGTGGTCGTCGACAATCTCGGCGCCTTCACGCACCGGTGTGCGCTCTTGTGGCAGCAGGCCAACGCGTTTGCGCTTCACTCCGGCCTGCTGCTGGCTGAAGATGCGGTCGGCGCCGGGGAAACCACCGGCACGCGGGCCGTCGGCACGACGGGCCTTGGAGATCGCCCACAGCAGGCTGGCTTCGATCGGCGTGGTCTCGGTGTTCATGTCGTGGCCGTAGAGGCACAGGCCGGCTTCCAGGCGCAGTGAGTCACGGGCGCCCAGGCCGATTGGCTGCACTTCGGTCTCGGCCAGCAGGCTGCGGGCCAGGCTTTCGGCGCTGGCGGCGGGCACGGAAATCTCGAAGCCGTCTTCACCGGTGTAGCCGGAGCGGCTGACGTAGCAGTCCACGCCCAACAAACGCAGGGAGGCGAACTGCATGAAGGTCATCCCGGTGACTTCCGGTGCCAGGCGCGCGAGCACCTTGACCGCCGCCGGGCCTTGCAGGGCGAGCAGGGCACGCGCCTCGAACAGTGGCTCGATGCTGCACTGGTCGCCGATGTGCTGGCGCAGGTGGGCCAGGTCCTGGTCCTTGCAGGCGGCGTTGACCACCAGGAACAGCTCGTCGTTACCCAGGTTGGCCACCATCAGGTCGTCGAGGATGCCGCCCTGCTCGTTGGTGAACATCGCGTAGCGCTGCATGCCCACCGGCAGGTCGATGATGTCGACTGGCATCAGGGTCTCCAGGGCCTTGGCGGCATTGGCGCCAGTGAGGCGAATCTGGCCCATGTGCGACACGTCGAACAGCCCGGCCTGGTCACGGGTGTGCAGGTGTTCCTTCATCACGCCGAGCGGGTATTGCACCGGCATGTCGTAGCCGGCGAACGGCACCATGCGGGCGCCCAGTTCGAGGTGCAGGGCATGCAACGGGGTTTTCAACAGGGTTTCGGTGGACATATTCAGCTCCTGAAAAACGTGCTGGCGCGCTTGTCGGCGTCAGCACTCGATAATGTTGACCGCCAAACCGCCACGGGCGGTTTCCTTGTATTTGCTTTTCATGTCGGCGCCGGTCTGGCGCATGGTGCGGATGACTTTGTCGAGGGAGACGAAGTGTTGCCCGTCACCGCGCAAGGCCATGCGCACCGCATTGATGGCCTTGACCGAGCCCATGGCGTTGCGTTCGATGCAGGGCACCTGCACCAGCCCGCCGATAGGGTCACAGGTCAGTCCGAGGTTGTGTTCCATGCCGATCTCGGCGGCGTTTTCGACTTGCGAGACGCTGCCGCCCAGCACTTCGCACAGCGCGCCGGCGGCCATCGAGCAGGCCACGCCGACTTCACCCTGGCAGCCGACTTCGGCGCCGGAGATCGAGGCGTTTTCCTTGTACAAAATGCCGATGGCGGCGGCGGTGAGCAGAAAGCGCACCACACCATCCTCGTTCGCGCCGGGGATAAAGCGCATGTAGTAATGCAGCACCGCCGGCACGATCCCGGCCGCACCGTTGGTGGGCGCGGTGACCACACGCCCGCCGTTGGCGTTTTCTTCGTTGACTGCCAGGGCGTACAGGTTGACCCAGTCCAGCACCGACAACGGGTCGCGCAGCGCCGATTCAGGATGCTTGCACAGTTGCCGATGCAGGGCCGCAGCGCGGCGCTTGACCTTCAAGCCGCCGGGCAGAATCCCCTCGTTGCGACAACCGGCGGCCACGCAGTCCTGCATCACTTGCCAGATCTTCAGCAAGCCGGCGCGGGTTTCCGCTTCCGGGCGCCAGGCGCTTTCATTGGTCAGCATCACCTGGCTGATGGACAACCCGTAGGTGGTGCAATGGCCGAGCAAATCCTTGGCGTGCTTGAACGGGAAGGTCAGGGGGGTGGCGTCTTCGACGATCCGGTCGGCGCCTGCGGCGTCTTCATCCACGACAAAACCGCCGCCGACCGAATAGTACTCGCGGCTGCGAATCTGGATACCGGCCGCATCAAAGGCACGAAAGATCATGCCGTTGGGGTGGTAGGCCAGGGGTTTGCGAATCATCGCCAGGTGTTCTTTCTCGTTGAACGCGATGCTGTGTTCACCGAGCAGGTTCAAGCGACCGTCGCTGCGCATCTGCGCCAGGCGCGCGGCTACGGTTTCGGTATTCACGGTGTCCGGGTGTTCGCCTTCCAGGCCCAGCAACACGGCCTTGTCGCTGCCGTGGCCTTTGCCGGTGGCGCCGAGGGAGCCATAGAGTTCCACCTTGATGCCGGTGGTGGCGCCCAGCAGGTCGTCACGGCGCAACCCTTCGACGAAACGGGCGGCGGCGCGCATCGGGCCGACGGTGTGGGAACTGGAGGGGCCGATGCCAATCTTGAACAGGTCGAACACGCTAAGGGACATGGTTGTTCTCCGGTTTCTTATTATTGATCGGATGTACGCGGCCCAATGTGGGAGCCGGGCTTGTGTGGGAGCTGGCTTGCCTGCGATAGCATCACCTTGGCCTACTGGAAGACCGAGGTGCTTGCATCGCAGGCAAGCCAGCTCCCACAAAAGCCGGCGCCCACGAGACCGCGTTGTAACCGTCGGGTTACGCGTAGCTCTCGATCGACGGGCAAGCGCACACCAGGTTGCGATCGCCAAACACGTTGTCGACGCGGCCAACCGGCGGCCAGTACTTGCCTTCGATCAGCGAAGCAACCGGGTACACCGCTTGTTCACGGCTGTATGGGTGGCTCCATTCGCCGACCAGTTCCGCTGCGGTGTGCGGGGCGTTTTTCAGCGGGTTGTCGTCCTTGTCCAGGGTGCCGTTTTCCACCGCGCGGATTTCTTCGCGGATGGCGATCATCGCGTTGCAGAAGCGATCCAGTTCTTCCTTGGATTCGCTCTCGGTCGGCTCGATCATCAGCGTGCCGGCCACCGGGAACGACATGGTCGGCGCGTGGAAGCCGAAGTCGATCAGGCGCTTGGCCACGTCATCCACGCTGATGCCGCTGCTGTCCTTCAGTGGGCGCAGGTCGAGGATGCACTCGTGGGCTACCAAACCATTGCTGCCGGTGTAGAGCACTGGGTAGTGCTCTTCGAGGCGACGGGAAATGTAGTTGGCATTCAGGATCGCCAGCTGCGAAGCGCGCTTGAGGCCCGCGCCGCCCATCATGCTGATGTACATCCAGGTGATCGGCAAAATGCTCGCGCTGCCGAACGGCGCCGCGCACACCGCGCCTTCCTTGCGTTCCATGGCCGCATGGCCAGGCAGGAATGGCGTGAGGTGCGACTTGACGCCAATCGGGCCGACGCCCGGGCCGCCACCGCCGTGTGGAATGCAGAAGGTCTTGTGCAGGTTCAGGTGGGACACGTCGCCACCGAACTTGCCCGGTGCGCACAGGCCGACCATCGCGTTCATGTTGGCGCCGTCGATGTACACCTGGCCGCCGTTGTCGTGAATGATCGCGCAGATTTCGCGGATGCCTTCTTCGAATACGCCGTGGGTCGACGGGTAGGTGATCATCAGCGCGGCGAGGTGCTCGCGGTGCTCGATGGCCTTGGCGCGCAGGTCTTCGATGTCGACGTTGCCACGTGCATCGCACGCGGTGACCACGACGCGCATACCGGCCATGTTGGCGGTAGCCGGGTTGGTGCCGTGGGCCGACGACGGGATCAGGCAGATGTCGCGACGTGCTTCGCCACGGCTCTGGTGATACGCACGAATCGCCAGCAGGCCGGCGTACTCGCCTTGGGAACCGGCGTTCGGTTGCAGCGAGATTGCGTCATAACCGGTGGCCGCGCAGAGCATGGCTTCCAGCTCGGACGTCAGCTGCAGGTAGCCGGCGCTTTGCGAGGCTGGGGCGAAGGGGTGCAGGGCACCGAACTCGGCCCAGGTCACCGGGATCATTTCGCTGGCGGCGTTGAGCTTCATGGTGCACGAGCCCAGCGGGATCATGGTGCGGTCCAGGGCCAGGTCCTTGTCGGCCAGCTTGCGAAGGTAGCGCATCAGCTCGGTTTCCGAGTGATAACAGTTGAACACCGGGTGGCTGAGGATCGGCGACTGGCGCAGTTGCGCGGCAGGCAGGCGGCTTTCCACCTTGGCGGCGAAGTCCGGCAGGGCCTTGCCATCGGCGAAGATCGACCACAGGGTCTCGATATCGGCCTGGGTGGTGGTTTCGTCGACCGACAGGCCGACACGCTCGGCATCCACCACCCGCAGGTTGATGCGTTGGGCGCGCGCCTTGTCGTGCAGGGCCGCGGTTTGGGCGCCGGTGTTGAGGGTCAGGGTGTCGAAGAAGTGTTCCTGCTCGACTTTCAGGCCCAGGGCGGTCAGGCCGCTGGCCAGGATCGCGGTGAGCTGGTGCACGCGCTGGGCAATCTGCGTCAGGCCTTTGGGGCCGTGGTACACGGCATACATGCTGGCGATGTTGGCCAGCAGCACCTGGGCAGTACAGATGTTGCTCGTGGCCTTCTCGCGGCGGATATGTTGCTCGCGGGTCTGCATGGCCAGGCGCAGCGCCGGCTTGCCGAAACGGTCGACGGAGACACCGACCAGCCGGCCCGGCATGTCGCGCTTGAACGCATCCTTGGTGGAGAAGTACGCCGCGTGCGGGCCGCCGAAGCCCAGCGGCACGCCGAAGCGTTGTGCGCTGCCGATGG
Source organism: Pseudomonas sp. PS01298 (assembly GCF_029959745.1). Taxonomy (NCBI): domain Bacteria; kingdom Pseudomonadati; phylum Pseudomonadota; class Gammaproteobacteria; order Pseudomonadales; family Pseudomonadaceae; genus Pseudomonas; species Pseudomonas sp. PS01298. The sequence continues at coordinate 24,873 of NZ_JASCPP010000096.1, forward strand.
CCACGTCGGCACCGAACTCACCCGGCGGGGTCAGCAGGGTCAGGGCCAGCAGGTCGGCGGCCACCGCCACCAGGGCGTTGGCGGCGTGGAAGCGTTCGGTCAGCTCGCGGTAGTCGAACACATCACCGTTGCTGGCCGGGTATTGCAGCAGGGCGCCAAAGAATGCGCTGACGTCGCTCAGTTCGCGCTCATCGCCGACCACTACGTCGATGCCCAGGGGCTCGGCACGGGTGCGCAGTACGTCGAGGGTCTGCGGGTGGCTGTGGATCGAGGCGAAGAAGGCATTGCTGCCCTTGTTCTTGCTCAGGCGCTTGCAGAAGGTCATGGCTTCGGCGGCGGCGGTGGCTTCGTCGAGCAACGACGCGTTGGCGATCGGCAGGCCGGTGAGGTCGCTGATCAGGGTCTGGAAGTTCAGCAGCGCTTCCAGGCGGCCCTGGGAAATCTCCGGCTGGTACGGGGTGTAGGCGGTGTACCAGGCCGGGTTTTCCAGCAGGTTGCGCAGGATCGGCGACGGCGTGTGGCAGTTGTAGTAGCCCTGGCCGATGTAGGTCTTGAACAGTTGGTTCTGGCCGGCGATGGTCTTGATCTTGGCCAGGGCCTCGGCTTCGCTGAGGCCGTCTTCCAGGCCGAGCACGCTGGTGCCCTTGATGCTTTCCGGGATCACGCTGGCGCTCAGGGCTTCCAGGGAGTCAAAGCCCAGGCTCGCCAGCATGAGCTGCTCGTCTTCCTGGCGCGGGCCGATGTGGCGGGCGATGAATTCGTTGGCGGTGCTCAAATTAACAGTCATGGCGCGCTCCTCAGACTTGGGCGTTGGCTTTGATCAGACGGTCGTACGCGTCCTGATCCAACAGTTTAGCGACCGCCTCGGCATCGGCCGGTTTAAAGCGGAAGAACCAGCCTTCGCCCATCGGGTCTTCGTTGACCAATTCCGGGCTGGCGTCGAGCTTGTCGTTCACTTCGAGGACTTCACCGTCCAACGGCATGTACACGCCGCTGGCGGCCTTGACCGATTCAACAGTGGACGCTTCAGCGCCCTTGTCGTAGGACTGCAGCTCCGGCAGTTGCACGAAAACCACATCACCCAGCGCATTCTGCGCGAAAGCGGTGATACCCACGGTGACGCTGCCATCGGCTTCGGCGCGCAGCCATTCGTGATCTTCAGTGAAACGCAACTCGCTCATGGAAACTCCTCGGGGCCAGATTCGTCTGGTGGACGGGATTGGAATAATGAGGAGTTGCTTAGCAATATCGCGGCCAACGTCATTAAGTCGTTATAAATCAATGATTTAATAAAATTGATGATGACAATATAGAGATTGGCTGTAGCGATTTCGCTACAGTGCGACGCCAGAAAAAAAGCCTATGTGGATCAAAGCCTTGCATGGCGCGCAAAAAACAGGGTTGTAGCGATATCGTTACGCTGTAGCGCTTTCAGTACAGGTGGGAGTCGCTTTTGATATCAACGTTGGAATGCAATCACTGTGGGAGCTGGCTTGCCTGCGATAGCGGTGTTGACCGACTCACCGCTATCGC
>NZ_JASCPP010000097.1:0-26182 GCF_029959745.1 Pseudomonas sp. PS01298
GCGTTGGGCGGCGAAGCCGCCCTAAAACCTGACGCTGGGGTATATCTGACACTCCGCATGGGTTTTTGAGGGGGCTGCTGCGCAGCCCAACGCGGGGCAAGCCCGCTCACCACAATAAGCATGCTCGCCACAACAAGCCCGCTCACCACAATCATTGATACAGCCACAGTCCCTGCCAGAGCCCCACCCCCACCCAGAACTCACCACCAACGGATCCGGCAGCGTCAATGCACCACTGTATTCGGCGGCAAGTGTCCCAGGCGCTCCGTCAGGCGCAGGCGCTGGATCGGATCTTCACTGAGCAGCAGTGCGTGTTCCAGGTCAAAACGCTCGGCGTTCGGGCAGTCCAGGCGCTGATACAGGCTGGCACGGGCGAGGTAGTCGGCGGCACTCGCATTGCCCAGTTCCAGCACGCGCTCGGCGTCGATCAGGGCGGACAACGGGTTGTCATTGGAAAGGTGCAGCTGGCGCAAGTTGCGCGACAGGCGCTGCAGGATCGAGCGCGGTCCGGCGGTGTGCAGATGGTCGGCCTGCAACTTGAGGTTGGGGCCGTATTGGCGTTGCAACAGTTCGCGGCAATCATTGGGGTACAGGCGCCGACCGCCGCAAGGGTCCAGCAGGTGATCGGCGCCGGGCACCCGCAGCAGGAAGTGGCCCGGAAAGTTGACGCCGACCATGGGGATGTCCAGGCGTCGCGCCAGCTCCATCGCAATCAACCCCATGGCCAGCGGCTGTCCGCGCTTGCGCTGCAGGACCTTGTCCAGCAGGGCGGCGGCGGGGCGCAGGGGGGTGAAGTCATCCTGGGCGAATCCGAGGTCATTCATTCGCCGCAGCAGTGGTTGACCCAGTTCATCGGCCGGCAACATTGGCATGCCCAGGCTCACCTGTTGTTGCAGCAACCCCAGCTCCTGCAGGATCACCAACGGCTGCACCGCCGGGTCATGCTCGGCAGCAATCCACAGCGCGGCTTCAAACAGCGCAGGGGGTGAACGTTCCAGGCAGGCGAAAAAGGCTGTGCGGGGGTTCATTGCATTCTCCGGCGGATGCCCTCCCGTTTTAGCCTTGCTGGGAATTTTCGTCCAGTGGCTTAGAAAATATCCTCCGTGCTTATGTCGCAAGTCCCGTAAAACCGGGCGGCTTATTCCAGCGTACTTCGGCAGTTTTCTGCCGCAAGCCTATACTTGGCGACTACAAAGAGTGATTCGGGAGCTCGACGATGTTTGCTCTCATGCACAGCACCCGCCTTGAATCGCTGCACCTGAGCATCGACCCGGTGACGGGGTTGAAGGCGGTCATCGCCATTCACAACAGCCGCCTGGGCCCTGCCCTGGGCGGCTGCCGCTACCTTGCCTACCCCGACGACGAAAGCGCCGTGGCCGATGCCGCGCGCCTGGCCCAGGGCATGAGCTACAAGGCTGCCCTGGCCGGGCTGGCGGTGGGCGGCGGGACGGCGGTAATCATCCGCCCCGTGCACGTGGAAAGCCGCGCCGCCTTGTTTGAAGCCTTTGGCCGTTGCATCGAAAAACTCGACGGCCGCTTCATCACCTCGATCGACAGTGGCACATCAGTGGCCGATATGGATTGCATCGCCCAACACACGCGCTTCGTCACCAGCACCACGGCGGCAGGCGACCCGGCTCCGCATGCCGCCATGGGTGTATTCACCGGCATTCGCACCACCGCCATGGCCCGCCTGGGCAGCGACAACCTCGAAGGCCTGCGCGTAGCGGTGCAGGGCCTGGGCAATGTGGGTTATGCCCTGGCCGAACAGCTGCACGCCGCCGGCGCCGAACTGCTGGTCAGCGACATCGACCATGGCAAGGTGCAACTGGCCATGGAGCAATTGGGTGCGCATCCTATCGCCAATGACGCCTTGCTCAGCACGCCCTGCGACATCCTTGCCCCTTGCGGTGTGGGTGCGGTGTTCAATCGGCACAGCGTTGGCCAATTGCGCTGCGCCGCCGTGGCCGGCTCCGCCAGTGCGCAACTCACCAACCTGCAAGTGGCCGACCAGTTGGAAGGGCGCGGCATCCTCTACGCCCCGGACTACGTGATCAATTCCGGCGGCCTGATCTACGTCGCTCTCAAGCACGGCGGCGCCGAGTTGCCGACCATCACCGCGCACCTGTCCAACATCGGCACGCGCCTTACCGAAATCTTCGCCCACGCCCAGGCCGAAAAACGCTCGCCTGCACGGGTCGCGGATGAGCTGGCCGAGCGCCTGCTGTACAAATAGGCCGGGTATTAAAAAGGCCCTGAATCCATGATTCAGGGCCTGTTCAATTCGGGCTTTATTCCGCCGGCGCGTTGAGCAATTCGGACAGCGCGTCCGGTTGGCTCTTGAACGCCTTGGCAAATACATCGCGGTTCTTCGCCATGTAGATCCCGGCTTCTTCAACCTGCTGCTCGCTCAGCGACGGCACGGCTTTTTGCAACACTTCTGCCAGCAACTCAGCGAGTTCAAGCATCTTGTCATGACGGTCAGCTTCGGCTTTATCCATGAACAAACGCTCCAGATCTCGGCTGCTGCGGTATACCACTTCGACGGCCATTCACCACCTCACATGCCTTCACGATAGTTGTCTTTTGCGACTACTGTATTTATATACAGCGAAAAGGGTAAGCCAAACCACGGGGTTTGGGTAGCAGTTTTTTAATCTAGCCCGTAAATACAGGTTGAGCGTGCCTCATGTCACCCCGCCATCATCTTATACCTGCCTCTGGCCTTTTTTCTGCATGCAGAACAACCGTCACGTCCAACCCGCATTATCCGGTCGAGTCGACCTAAGGAAGCATCATCGTGAAAATCAACTGGGCCGAAAAGCTGCGCCAGAACGTCCATGGGCTGGCTGAGTCCCTGGGCAATCTGTTTGTCGAGTCGTTCCACTACCTGGCGCTGTTCGCCATTGGTGCAGTGACCGCCTGGGCAGCGGTGATGGAGTTTCTGGGGATGCTGGAAACCGGGCACATCAAGATCGATGACATCTTGCTGTTGTTCATCTACCTGGAATTGGGGGCGATGGTTGGGATCTACTTCAAGACCAACCACATGCCGGTGCGCTTCCTGATCTACGTGGCGATCACCGCGCTGACGCGCCTGCTGATCTCCAACGTGTCGCACCACAACCCGCCCGATATCGGCATCATCTACCTGTGCGGCGGGATTCTGCTGTTGGCGTTCGCGATTCTGGTGGTGCGCTATGCCTCGTCGGCCTTCCCGTCGGTGAAGGTCGAAGGCCCGCGTCGCAAGGGCGAGACGAGCCTGGAAACCGAGAAGGGCGAGCTTTAAAGCCCGACGCTGAAGGGCAGGGCGCGGGTCGGTGGCCGTTGCAACAGTTTGTGGCTGTCGCCGTCGGTCATCACCGCCAGGATTTCCATGGCGCTGTGGCCCTGCTCGATGGCGATTCCGAATTGGATGCTTTGCACCAGGCGTTTGAGGCGTTGCGGGTCGTTGCGCTGTTCGGCGCTGATCATGCGCTTGGCGACGACGCCGGTGTCATCCGAGAGGGTGAGCATGATGCTGCCATCCAGCCGCTGGATGCTCAGGTTGACGCGGTACTGGGGGGTGAAAGTGTCGGTGATGATCTGAAAAGGATTGTCCATGGTGCGTTACCGCCTGATAAGAACATGCAGTCATTGACGACCGGTGTCTGGATTAGTTCGCATTGCCTGACCACCGGCCACTCCGTCGCTGAGGGTGTACAAATTCCGTTTGCCTCATGAGCTGTACAGCAAGGGGCGTGCCGTACAGCGACTTCCCAGCCTGTGGGGCCTGGATGTGGGAGCGGGCTTGCCCGCGAATGCGCTCTTTCAGCTAATAAATACTCAGCTGAAGGAGTGCATTCACGAGCAAGCCCGCTCCCACATTTATCTTGGGTTGATCTTCAGGTCTGTGGGCTATTTCAGGGCAGTACCGAGAAAACGATCGCAGACAGCGCAATCAACCCGATCACCACCACAAACACGTTCGACAGTTGGCCCGAGTACTGGCGCAGGGATGGCACGCGGCGGATCGCGTACATCGGCATCAGGAACAGCAGGCACGCGATGATCGGCCCGCCCAGCGTCTCGATCATGCCGAGGATGCTCGGGTTGAACGTCGCCACGGCCCAGCAGGTCAGCACCATGAACAGCGCGGTGCAGCGCTCCAGTCCTTTGGACGACATCGAACGGTTGCGCCCGCGCAGGGATTTGACGATCAACCCCTGGAAGCCTTCGCTGGCGCCGATGTAGTGGCCCAGGAAGGATTTGGTAATCGCTACCAGCGCGATCAACGGCGCGGCATAGGCAATGACCGGCGTCTGGAAGTGGTTGGCCAGGTACGACAGGATCGAGATGTTCTGGGCCTTGGCGGCCGCCAGGTCAGCCGGCGACAGCGCCAGCACGCAACTGAAGCAGAAGAACATCACGGTCAGCACCATCATGCCGTGGGCTGTGGCCAGGATGCCGCTGCTCTTGCGCTCGGCCTGCGCGCCGTACACGCGTTTCTGGTCGACGGCAAAGGCGGAGATGATCGGCGAGTGGTTGAACGAAAACACCATCACCGGGATTGCCAGCCACAAGGTCTTGAAGAACATCGGCAGCGGCATGCCGTCGCCGGCGGAGGCGAAGAATGCGCCGTTCCAGTTGGGGATCAGGCTCACGGCCAGCAACAGCAGGGCGGCGACGAACGGGTAGACCAGCACGCTCATGGCCTTGACGATCACACCCTGGCCGCAGCGCACGATGGCCATCAGGCCGAGGATCAGCACCAGCGACAGGATCGCCCGGGGCGGCGGCGCCATGTGCAGTTGATGTTCCATGAAGCTGCCGAGGGTGTTGGTCAGCGCCACGCTGTACACCAGCAGGATCGGGAAGATCGCGAAGAAATACAGCAGGGTGATCAGCTTGCCCGCACCCACGCCGAAATGCTCTTCGACGACTTCGGTGATGTCACCGGATTTGCCCGACAGCACAAAGCGCGTCAGCCCACGGTGGGCGAAGAAGGTCATCGGGAAGGCCAGCAGTGCCAGCACGATCAGCGGCCAGAACCCGCCGACGCCGGCATTGATCGGCAGGAACAGGGTGCCCGCGCCGATGGCGGTGCCGTAGAGGCCAAGCATCCAGGTGGTGTCGTGTTTGTTCCAGCCTTTTGCAACGGGGGTCGTCAGGTCTACAGCGGGATTTTCGGCAGCAGGTGTACGTACATCGGTCATCGTTATTGCCTCGTTATTATTTTTGCGCGGGCTCACGTTGGGGCGGTCAGGGAATGCTCCTCAGCACTCCACCCAGTTCACGGCCAGGCCGCCCCGTGAAGTTTCTTTGTATTTGTCATGCATATCGGCGCCGGTATCGCGCATGGTGCGGATCACCCGGTCGAGGGAAATGAAGTGTTTGCCGTCACCGCGCAGGGCCATCTGCGTGGCATTGATCGCCTTGACTGCCGCGATGGCGTTGCGCTCGATGCACGGCACCTGTACCAGGCCACCGACCGGGTCGCAGGTCAGGCCGAGGTTGTGCTCCAGGCCAATTTCGGCGGCGTTTTCCAGTTGCTCGGGCGTGGCGCCCAGCACATCGGCCAAGCCGGCGGCGGCCATGGCACAGGCCGAGCCGACTTCGCCTTGGCAACCGACTTCGGCGCCGGAGATCGAGGCGTTTTTCTTGCAGAGGATGCCGACGGCGGCCGCGGCCAGGAAGAAATTGACCACGTCGTCGTCAGACGCGTCGGGGTTGAACTTCATGTAGTAATGCAGCACCGCCGGGATGATGCCGGCCGCGCCATTGGTCGGCGCGGTAACCATGCGCCCGCCGGCGGCGTTTTCTTCGTTGACGGCGAGGGCGAACAGGTTGACCCATTCCATCGCCGACAAGGTCGAAGTGATCACATTCGGTTTACCGATTTCCAGCAGGCTGCGGTGCAATTTCGCAGCGCGGCGCGGCACGTCCAGGCCGCCGGGCAAGATGCCTTCATCGCGCAAACCCTGCTCGACGCATTCGCGCATCACCGACCAGATATGCAGCAGTCCGCTGCGGATCTCCTCGTCACTGCGCCACGCGCGCTCGTTGGCCATCATCAGTTCCGAAACCCGCAGCCCGTGCTGTTTGCACAGGGCTAGCAGTTCGACAGCGCTGGAAAAGTCGTAGGGCAATTCCACGTCACTGGTCGGCGCAATGCCCGAAGCCGCTTCAGCGGCTTCGATGATGAAACCGCCGCCCACCGAGTAATAGGTTTGCTCGCTCAGCAGGCCATTGTCGCCGTAGGCATGCAGGGACATGGCGTTGGGGTGGTAGGGCAGGCTTTCGTCGAGCAGCAACAGGTCGCCGTGCCAGTTGAAGTCGATGTCCTGCTGGCCGGCGAGCAGCAGCCGGCCGCTCTCGCGCAGTTGCTGGATACGGGCGTTGATGGAGGTGGGGTCGATCTGGTCTGGCCATTCGCCCATCAGCCCCATCACGCAGGCGCGGTCGGTGGCGTGGCCCACGCCGGTCGCCGACAGCGAGCCGTACAAGCGCACTTCGACGCGACGGGTTTCGCTGAGTAGCTGTTGGTCGATGAGGGCCTGGGCAAACGTCGCCGCAGCGCGCATCGGGCCGACGGTATGGGAACTGGACGGGCCGATGCCCACCTTGAATAGATCGAAAACACTGATAGCCATGCTAAAGCCTTACAAGCAATGGAGTAGGAATCGCTGCCATGTTTTGTAGGACGAGCGCAATTGGCGCGATACTGAGCCTCTGGAACGGCACTGACCAACGAATTATCCTAAGACACCCTTTAGCAGGACTAAACCCTATGACCCGGCCCCTTCATGGCCAGACGTATGTCTGGTTGCACGTTTTTTCCTGCGCGGCGCGGCATTTGTCGTTCACCCGTTGCGCCGAGGAACTGCACATCACGCCGGGGGCGGTGAGCCAGCAGATTCGCCAGTTGGAAGAGCGCCTGGGTTTCCGCCTGTTCCATCGGCGCGCGCGCGGCGTGGAGTTGAGCGCAGAAGGTCAACGGCTGGCGACCACGGTGGGGGAGGCCTACGGCAGCATTGATGCCGAGTTGCAGCGCCTGGATGCGGGGATGATCAGCGGCACCTTGCGCCTGCGTTCGATCCCCTCGTTTCTCGGCAAATGGCTGACGCCGCGCTTGCCCCGCCTGCAGCAGCGGTTCCCGGATATCCAGCTGCGCATGGTTGCCGAAGACAGCAGCATTGCGCTGCACGAGGGCGATTTCGACCTGGCGATCGACCTGAACGACGGCAGCTACCCCGGCCTGTTATCCACAGCCTTGCTGGATGAACAGATTTTCCCGGTGTGCGCCCCCAGCCTGCTGCGCGGCCGTCCGCCGTTGCATGGGCCGGCTGACCTGGTGCATTTCCCGTTGCTGCATGACATTACCGCGTGGCGTGGGAGTTATGAGTACGCCGAGTGGGAGTTTTACCTGAATGCCATCGGCTATCACCACGCCGACGTACGGCGCGGGCACACCTTCAACCGCAATCACCTGACCATCGAGGCCGCCATCGCCGGCATGGGCGTGGCCATCGCGCGGCGCACCTTGCTCAACGATGAGTTGGAGCGCGGCACCTTGATCGTGCCGTTCGGCCTGGCCGTGCCCAACCATAAACGCTACGTGCTGCTGTATGCACCGGGCGCGCTGAGCCATCCGGGCGTGCGGGCAGTGCATGACTGGCTGGTGGAGGAAGCAGGGATTTTTCGCAGCTTGCACCCGTTGGGAGAGGGGCAATTATGAGGATTGTCGGGCGTAAGAAGATGTAACTAACTCCCCACCCTACCAGCGTTTTTGCTCGTAGTCAGAGTTAATTTGTAATGTGTGATTTATCTTTGCAAAGGGGTTGAATTGTTCTGCTGACTGCTCAATTGTGTAATCAAGAGGTCATGGTTTCACCACACCGGTGTTGCAGTTGTGACCTCTCGCGAGCTAGCTGAAATAAGGGAAGAACTATGCAAATCCAAGTCAATAGCGATAACCATATTGAAAGCAGCATCCGACTGGAGGAGTGGGTACGTAATACCATTGAAAGCACGCTCGAACGTTATGAAGAAGACCTGACCCGTGTCGAGGTCTACCTGCGGGATGAGAACGGCGACAAGCCCGGTCCCCACGATCTGAGTTGCCGCCTGGAAGCGCGGCCAAAAGGCCATCAACCGCTGTCGGTGCTGCACAAGGCCGATACCTTGGAGCAGGCGATCGACGGCGCTGCGACCAAGCTGGACCATGCGTTGGAACATTTATTCGGCAAACTGCAAGGCAAGCCCCGCGCTGCCGGGAAAAGTCTGTCGGACACCAAAGTGAATGAAGATGAGCTTGAACAGGAGTTTCTGGAAAAAGAACGTGCCGTGTTTAACAGCTGATCGCTGAAGGTTTTTACCCTCCGACTGAAACGGGCCTGCACATGCAGGCCCGTTTTCGTTTAGCGGCCGCGTCGGAAGAAATACCCGCTGAGCAGTGCCAGGACGCCAGCCCCCAAGCCGGCAAAAAGCATCGCCCATCCCGCCCCTTGGCGCAGCCCCGCCTGTGCCTGGGAGATTGCCAGCCCGGGCACTTCCAGTTTGCCTGCCGCAATCTCCTGGCTGAGGGCCGGCCACTGTGAGGCCGTGGTGGCGGGCAATACTTCGGCCAGGTAATGGCTGATCCCCAACAACAGCACCAGCCCCATCAACGCGATGTTGAGCGCCAGGGTAATCAGGCGTGCACTCAGGTCGATGCCCGATGCCATGCCCGCGCGATCAGCCGAGACCGCGCCAGTGGTGGTGTTGGTGGTCGGTGAGTTGGTCAACGCCAGGCCCACGCCGGCGATCACACAACTGGCCAGCATCCAGGAGAGGCTCGGATGCCCGGTTCCATTCGCGGTGGCCATGGCCAGGAAGCCTGCACCCATCAGGCCCAACCCCAGCGGGATAATGCGCTCGGCACCGTAGCGCAGCGCCAGGCGCTCGGCGAGCGGCGGCACCAGCAAGGTGGGCAAGGTGTAGGCGAGCAGGGCGCCGCCGGTGGTCAAGATGTCGTAGCCGAGGCCGGCCTGGAAGTAGAGCGGCAGGTAGATCATGAACGGCCAGAAGCTGAAGTTCATGCCGATGGAGCCCATCAGCGCGCCGTTGAAACGCTGGATTCGAAACACCGAGAAATCGAACATCGGCTGCGCACTGCGGCGCTCGACCACGATGAACAGCAGTAACCCGCCGATCGCCAACCCGGCCCAGCCGAGCATGGGCGCCGTGCCGAAGCCTTGCTCGGTGCCCTGGGTAATGAAGTACACCAGCGCGAAGACCGACAGCGTCAACGTGAGCATGCCGGCGATGTCCAGGCGATCGGCCGCCGGATCGCGGGATTCCTGCACGCTGATGTGCAGCAGCGCCAGGGTGAACACCGTCAGCGGCACATGCACGAGGAAGACCCAGCGCCAATCCGCGATCGCCAGGATCAACGCGCCCACCATCGGCCCGAAACCCAGGCCGATGCCGGCAATCACGCCCCATATCGCAAACGCCCGCGCCCGTGCCGCCGGCTCGCGGAACAGGTGCGAAAGAATCGCGAACTGGCAGATCATCATCGCTCCGGCGCCCACGCCTTGTACGAAACGTGCCGCGATCAGTGTCGGCGCATGATCGGCCAATCCACAGGCCAGCGATGCCAGGCCGAACACCCATAGACATAGCACCAGCATGCGCCGCCGCCCGAAGCGGTCGGCCAGCGTGCCCGCAGCCATCAGTACACTGGTGCAGGCCAGGGTGTAGGCATTCATGATCCATTGAGCATCCTGAAAGCCGGTGCCCAGCTCTCGTTCAAGCGTCGGGAGGATGACGGGCACACTGGAAATCTCCAGGCCGAACATGAGGGCGACGAGGCACACGGCGGTGAGGGCTAGGCCGTTCCTGGCGGTAAGCGCAGGCGTGGCGGCGGATAACGTAGCGGCGGGTGGCATGGGATTCTCCTGTCGATGGCAATCGGGTCATTTTCAGGGGAATCTGTTTCTTTATTCGTGATAAGTTTTCTTCTTATCAGGGAATCAAGAGCGACAATCGAATCATGGCCACTCCGCGTTTTGATGGCGTCGAGCTGTTTCTACAGATCGTCGAAAGCGGCAACCTGACCGAAGCCGCCGAGCGGCTTAACCTCACGCGCTCCGCGGTCGGCAAAGGGCTGGCGCGATTGGAGGCGCGCCTGGGCACGTGTTTGCTGCAGCGTTCCACGCGCCGCCAGCGGCTGACCGAGGACGGCCAGGCCTATTACGAGCATTGCCTGCGCGCGCTGGCGGAGCTGGAGGCCGCCGAGTCGGTGCTGGAGAGCGGTCGGCAGCAGCCACGCGGACGCCTGCGCGCGAGCCTGCCGCTGGCGTTCGGGCACCACTATGCCGCACCTGCGCTGTGGCGGTTGATGGACCGGTTTGCTGAGCTGGAGATCGAGATTTCGTTCTCGGATCGGCTGATCGATGTGATCCAGGAGGGTTTTGACCTGGCGGTGCGTATTGGCCCGCTGCCCGACACTGATCGCTTGAGTGCTCGCCGCCTGGGCGAACAGGCCATCGGCCTGGCGGCGTCATCTGCGTATTTGCAGCGCAGCGGCCGGATCGAGTGCATCGAGGATTTGGCGGGGCATCGCGGTATTGCTTACCGCTGCAGTGCTCCACGCCTGGAATGGGAGTTGAAGGATGCGCAAGGGCGCGCGCACCGTGCGCGGGTGGCCTCGCCGTTGATGATGGACGACCTCCAGGCCGTGGCCGATGCCGCGATCGCGGGCGTGGGCCTGGCCTGGTTGCCGAGTTGGTTGATTGCCCACTATGTTTTGCGTGGGCAACTGGAGGCGGTTTTGCCGAGCTATCGCGACCAGCCTGCGCCGATCCATGTGATTTGGCCGACGGCGGCGCATATGCCGGCCAAGACGCGTTGTGCCATTGATGCCTTGGTTGCTGCGACGCCTAGTTGTTTGGCGGGGAGTTAGGTGTCAGGGCTTTTTGGGGTTGCTTCGCAACCCAACGCGGGGCAAGCCCGCTCGCCACAGGAGGCATGCTCGCCACAGGAAGCGTGCTTGCCACATTAAGCCTGCTCTCCACAGTAAGCCTGCTTGCCACATTAAGCCTGCTCTCCACAGTAAGCCTGCTTGCCACGGGAAGCCCGCGTGGGCTTTGCTCTCTGACGGCAGTCAGAACGCGATAGACGTTTGCACGTATACCGTACGCGGCTCGCCGACATACTTGCCCTTGTTATTGTCGTCGAACGAACGGGTGAAATACTGGGTGTTGAAGATGTTTTTCACTCCGACGGCCACGTTCAAGTCCGATAGTTGCGGGCCGAAGTCATACGCCGCGCGGCCGCTGAACAGCATGTAGCCGGGGATGCGACCGGTGGCACCGTTGGCGCTTTCGGTCTCGGTGTTGGCGTTGTCGGCGAACTGGCTGCTCTGGAAGCTGCTGTCCAGGTTGAGCTTCCAGCGGCCTTCGGTGTAGCCCACGCCGAGGGTGCCTTTGTGCTTGGACGAGAAGGGCACGCGGTTGCCTTTGTTCGGGCCGTCTTCGCGGATGGTGGCGTCGACATAGGCATAGGTGGCGTACACATCAAACCCCGCCAGCGCCGGGCTCAGGCCGTCGAGTGCATAGTTGACGCTGGTCTCGATGCCCTGGTGGCGGGTTTCGCCACGGGCGATCACCGAGTCATCGGTCTGGTTGCTTTCATACTGGTTGTCGAAGTTGATCAGGAACGCGCCGATCTCTGCACGCAAGGTGCCGTCGTCGTAGCGGGTACCGAGTTCCCAGGTGCGGGCCTTTTCCGGTTGCACTTCGCCCTTGGGCACGCGCTTGGCCATCTGACTGTATTGCACGCTGCCGAACGAACCTTCGGTGTTGGCGTAGAGGTTCCAGCTGTCGGTGAGGTGATAGAGCACGTTCAACGCCGGCAGTGCGGTGTTGTAGTCACCTTTGTAGTTCAGGTTGTTGATGTGATCGGTCTGCTCGGACTTGATCATTTCGTAGCGCACGCCCGGGGTGATGGTCCACTTGCCGATATCAATCCGGTCATCGAGGAACAGTGCGTTGGCCTCGGTGCTGCCGCGGGTGTCGCGGTCGTTGCGGCTGTCGGTGGTGGGGATCTGCTGGTTGGCGGCGATCGGTGTGCGGTAGCGCAATTCGTGGCCGGCTTCGTTGATGTAGCGGTAGCCGATGCCCACTTCGTGGCTGGTCGGGCCGAGGTCGAAGCCTTGGGCGAAGCGCGTTTCCAGGCCGCGCACCCAGTATTCGCGTGGCGACAGCGAGAGGAAGTTGCCCTGGTCCAGGTAGCCGTTGCGCAAGGTGGTGGTGAAGAAGGTGTTGGCGGTGAATTCGCGGCGATCTTCCTGGTAGCGGTAGCCGGCATTGAACATGGTGCGCCGGCCCCAGAACTTGTCGTAGGGACGGGTGGATTGGTATGGGTCGGCCTTGTAGTCCTTGACGTTCAACCCCCCAGGCATATCGGCCTGGCCTTCGTAGTATTGCGCCATGGCGTTGAAGCTGTTGGCGTCGTCGAGCTGGTATTTGCCTTTGAGAATCAGGTCGTCAATGCGCGTGTTGCTGTTCTCGCGCCAGTCGCCGCCACGGGTCCCGGAGTAGAGGATCGCGCCGCCGAGGCCGTTGTCGGCAGTGCCGCCGGCGAGCAAATTGCCGGTGGTCTTGAACCCGTCGTGGCTGGAGGACGGGCTGGTTTCAGTCTGCAGGCCTCCTTTGACGGTTGGCGCGTCGGGAATCGCGCGGGTCACGAAGTTGACCACGCCGCCGACGTTCTGCGGGCCATAGCGCACGGCGCCGCCGCCGCGCACCACGTCCACCGCGTCCATGTTGCCCATGCTGATCGGTGCAAACGAAAGTTGCGGCTGGCCATACGGCGCGAATGGCACCGGGATGCCGTCCATCAGCACGGTCGAACGCGAGGCCAGGCGCGGGTTGAGGCCACGAATGCCGAAGTTCAGCGCCATGTCATGGCTGCCGGTGCCGTTGTTTTCCGGAGCATTGACGCCGGGAATACGGTTGAGCACATCACGGGCCTGGGTCGCGCCCTGGCGTTCGAATTCTTCGCGACGGATCACGTCGCGGGCGCCGGGATGTTCGAATACGTTGGTCTGCGCCGCATCGCCGAGCCAGTCGCCCACCACGCTGGAGGTGCCCAGTTCAATGCTGGCCGGGGCGTTGGCCGGTTGCAGGCTGTAGGCATTGTCGCCTTCGGCACGCGCTTGCAGGCCGGTGCCTTCGAGGAGTTTCTGCAGGCCATCAGCGGCGCCGTAATTGCCTGACAACCCACGACTCTGCATGCCCGCGGTGACTTCGGAACCGAAGGAAATCAGCACGCCGGCTTCGCGACCAAACTGGTTCAGTGCCGCTTCCAGCGACGCCGGGGCGATGTGGTAGGGCTTGGCGTCAGCGGCCATTACCGGTGGCAGCACGGTCAGGCCGAGGCTGGCGCCGAGCAGGAGTTGGCGCAGGGTGCGGGCGAGAAGGGTGGGTTGCTGGGGCATGACGAGCGGTCCTGAGAAGGAAGGATCAAGGTGGCTTTCCTTCTCTGTCACGCGAGGTGTGGAAAACGGCTCACTGGGATTGAAAATAATTTCAGGCGCGTGCCTGCACGGTCACCCAATAGCGGGTAAAACGCCGCACTTTCACCGGCAGGCTGACTTCGAGCAGGTCGAGAATGCGCTCGCTGTCGTCCAGCGGGTAGCTGCCGGAAATCAGCAAATTGGCGACTTGCGGGTCACAGTTGACCTGGCCACGGCGGTAGCGGCCCAGTTCGGCGAGGAAGTCCTCCAGGCGCATGTGCGCGGCCATCAGCATGCCATCGGCCCAGGCACCGCTGTTGGCGTCGGTGGCGCGCGGGGTGTCCCAACCCTTGCGGGTAAAGTTGACCTGGCGCGCGGCCTCGACCGTCAGCGGCAGGCCGCTGTAGTGATTGGGCATCACCTCGACGCGCCCGCTGAAGACCGCCACTTGGGTGTGGTCGTTGAACTGGCGCACATTCAGGCGCGCTGCCTGGCTGCTGAGCAGGCCCTGGCCGGTCAGCACGTGCAGCGGCGTCGCGCCGGCGATGCCCGTCAGCAGGATCTCGCCTTCGAGCAGGCGGATCAGCCGTTGCTGGCCATCGAAATGTACATCCACCGCGCTGCCGGTATTGAGCTGCAACTGACTGCCATCGGCCAATTGCACCTTGCGCCGCTGGCCGACGGGGCTGCGGTAATCGGCCGTCAGCGGTGGCAGGATATGTTGCTGGCGCAGACTCCAGGCCGCCGCCGAACCGGCCCCCAGGATCAACAGCAACTTCAGTGCCTGGCGCCGGCTGGTGGACGTCGGCGCGTTCAACGCTGCGTGCGCCAATGGCGAGGGCATGCCGCGCAGGCGCTGGTTGACGCGCTGGATATGGTCCCACGCGCGCTGGTGTTCGCTGTGGGAATTCAGCCAATGCTGCCAGGCCGCCTGCTGGCGCGGGTTGAGTGCGCCTTGCTGCATTTCCATCAGCCAGTGCACGGCTTGTTCGGCAACCTGGGTCGAGAAGTTCATAGGGCGAAGTAGCAGCGCATCGCTGCTTTATTCAGGTGGCGCTTGACGGTGGCGATGGAGATGCCCAGCTCCGCGCCGATTTGTGCGTAGGTGAGGCCGTCGAGCTGCGCCAGCAGGAATGCACGCTTGACCTGCACGGGCAGGCCGTCGAGCAACTGGTCCAGTTCAATCAGGGTCTGCAGGATGATCGCGCGTTCTTCTTCCGACGGCGCCACGTGCTCAGGCATTTGTGCCAGTGCATCGAGGTAGGCGCGCTCAAGGTCCTGGCGGCGGTAGAAATTGAACAGCACGCGCTTGGCGACGGTGGTGAGGAATGCGCGCGGTTCGATCAGCGTGGGGGCTTCCCGGGCGGTCAGCACGCGGATGAACGTATCTTGTGCCAGGTCGGCGGCGCTTTCCGGGCAGCCGAGCTTGCGTCGCAACCAGCCGGTGAGCCAGTGGTGATGGTCGTGGTACAACACTTCGACGGTGTGGGACGGGCTCAACGAAGACACTCCACAAGCACCCATG
Organism: Pseudomonas sp. PS01298; assembly: GCF_029959745.1. Taxonomy (NCBI): domain Bacteria; kingdom Pseudomonadati; phylum Pseudomonadota; class Gammaproteobacteria; order Pseudomonadales; family Pseudomonadaceae; genus Pseudomonas; species Pseudomonas sp. PS01298. Next base: position 15,009 of record NZ_JASCPP010000097.1, read on the forward strand.
CACGTTAGAGAACAAGAATTGTTCGCATTGTAGGGCGCAAGAACGGCTTCGGCAATCGGCCTGGGCAGGTGATTCATCCGTTCTGTTTTGCTTATGAGAATATTTATCATTAATATTGCGCGCTGATGAACCTGGCGCCTCCCGCATGAAAAGCAAAACCTCGCTGCCTGTCTCTTATCGTCTTGCCGTGACCTCCCGCGTGCTGGCTGCCGTGGTCGGCGGCTACCTGATGGCTTCGCTCGCCAGTATCTGCCTGGCGCTGTGGATGCCCACCAGCCGCGCCGATGCGGTGATCACCGGGATGATGAGTTCATTTGTGTTCTATCTGCTGGCGGTGCTCTGGTGTTTCGCCTGTCGCAGTGCCGCGCGCGCCTGGTTCGGCGTGATGTTGCCGAGTGCGGCGTTTGCCACCCTGGCGGGTGTGGGGTTCTGGATGACACGCACATGAAAGAGGGATTTCGCCAGGCCATGGCCTGGCTGCACACCTGGGCCGGCTTGATCTTTGGCTGGTTGCTGTTCGCGATCTTCCTGACCGGCACCCTGTCGTATTTCAAGGATGAGATCAGCCACTGGATGCAGCCTGAAGTGCAGGCGCATCCGCTGGACGATGCCCGCAGCCTGAGCGTCGCGCAAACCTACCTGCAGCAGGTGGCGCCGTCCGCCGCGCGCTGGTTCATCACCTTGCCCGACAGCCGTGACCCCGGCCTTTCGGTGATGTGGCAAGACAAGGTCGACCCCGGCAAGCGTGGCAACTTCATCCAGAAAACCCTCGACCCGGTCAGCGGCCAGGCGGTGCAGGCCCGCGAAAGCATGGGCGGCGAGTTCTTCTATCGTTTCCATTTCCAGCTGCAGATGCCTCATCCCTGGGGACGCTGGCTGTCGACGATTGCCGCGATGGTGATGTTTGTCGCGTTGATCACCGGCATCATCACCCACAAGAAAATCTTCAAGGACTTCTTCACCTTCCGCCCCCGCAAAGGCCAGCGCTCCTGGCTCGACGGGCACAATGCGGTCGGGGTGCTGGTGCTGCCGTTCCACTTGATGATCACCTACAGCAGCCTGGTGATTTTCATGAGCCTGGTCATGCCGGCGCCGATCCTGGCCTCCTATGGCAATGACACCCGTGCCTTTTTCAATGAGGTGTTCCCGGCCTCCAACAATGCGCCCGCGCTGGGCCAGCCCGCCAAACTGCTGCCGCTGGTGCCGATGTACGAGCAAGCGCGGGCGCAGTGGGCGGGCGGTCATGTCGGGCGGTTGGCGGTGAATAACCCCGGTGATGTCAACGCATCGGTGAATGTGTTCCGCGCCGGCTCCGACCGCGTGGTCCATGATTTCGGCAGCACCGTGTCGTTCAACGGCAGCACCGGCGAACTGCTGCGGGTGAGCGGCGAGCAGTCGCTGCCGGCGGTGATCGGCGGCAGTTTCTACGGCCTGCACATGGGCCATTTCGCCGGCCCGGTGCTGCGCTGGTTGTACTTTATCTGTGGCCTGGCAGGCACGGCGATGATCGGCACGGGGCTGGTGATCTGGCTGGGCAAGCGCCAGCTCAAGCATGCAAAGGTCTCGGTCATGCCGTTTGAATTGCGCCTGGTCGAAGTGCTGAACATGGCCAGCATGTCCGGGCTGATGATCGCGATCGCGGCGTTTTTCTGGGCCAATCGCCTGTTGCCGGTGAGCTTCGCCGAACGCTCCGACTGGGAAGTACAAACCTTCTTCATCGCCTGGGGCTTGAGTCTGTTGCACGCGATCCTGCGTCGCGGCCGCCAGGGTTGGGTCGAGCAGTTGAGCGTTGGCGCGCTGCTGTTTGTTGCCATCCCTGTGCTCAACGCACTGACCACGTCCAGCCACCTGGGTGTGTCCCTGGTCACCGGCGACTGGGCTATGGCCGGTTTCGACCTGACCTGCCTGGCCAGCGGCGTGTTCCTGAGCTGGGCTGCCTGGAAGATGCAACACCGCACCGCGCCCGTGGCCAAGGCCGAACGTGCGCGCCCGATGACCCTCAAGCGCGAGGCGAACTGATGCTGCTCGCCCTGTTGATGTGCTACGCCGGTTTCACTGCCTTGTGCCTGTCCACCGACCGTCATCATGGCGAATTGCTCCACAGCAAGCCTTCGCCGCAACGGCGTGTGGGGCTGCGGGTGATCGGCTGGTTGCTGTTGAGTGTGTCGATCTGGCCGGCCGTGAGCATCGCCGGTTGGGGCCAGGGCTTGGTGGAGTGGTGCGCCGTGTTGATGCTCAGCGCACTCTTGCTGGTGCTGTTGTTGCCGTATCGGCCAAGGCTGGCCTTGATCCTGGCGGGTGTCGGACTGCTGGCCAGCCCCGTCGCGGCCTTCGCCACTCTCTGAGCCCCAGACATGATGATCAGCACGCCGCCCGAATCCCAGGACAGCCAGCACGCTGAAGCGGCGGGCGGGCGTGCGCATTTTCTGCAAGTGTTCCTGTCCCAGCGTTCGCAGATGGAAGCCCTGGTCAGCCGCCGCGTCGGCTGCCGTGCGACAGCGGCCGACCTGGTGCAGGACTTGTTCCTGCGTTTCTGGCGCCGGCCGCTGGTGCAGGTCGAAGAACTCAGCACCTACCTGTTGCGCTGCGCTGGCAACATCGCCATCGACCACTTGCGCAGCGAAGGCGCGCGGGTGCGCAGCAGCGAGGGCTGGTTGCCCGAACAGCAGGATAACCAGGGCTGCGAGCCCCAGGCTGCACTGGAAGCGGGTAATGACCTGCGCCATGTCGAGGCCGCGCTGCGCAGCTTGCCGGAGCGCACCCGACAGATCTTCCTGCTCAACCGCATCCATGGCCGCAAATACGCACAGATCGCCAAGGCGATGGGCCTGTCCCAAAGTGCCGTGGAAAAACATATGATGCGTGCCCTCGAAGCCTGCAAGGCCAGCCTTCGCGAACCCTCACCCCCACGCACGCCAGGGAAAGCACCGTGAACGCCAGCCCCACGCCCGACCAGGAACAGGCCGCTCTCGCCTGGCTGAGCCTGCTGCATGATCAGCCCAGCAGCGGCGACCAGGCCACGTTCAGCCGCTGGCTGCGCGCCGACCCCGCGCACGTCGAGGCCTATTCCCAGGCCCAGGTCCTGTGGGAACTGAGCGAAGTGCCAGCGCGCAAGCTGGCGGACGAAGACGCCCTGGCGCTGCAGGGCTACCTGAATGCGATGAACGCTCCGACGCGTTCGCGAGTGCTGCGCTGGTCCGGCGCCCTGGCCATGGCCGCGTGCTTGCTGGTGATGGTGTCGATGGGCGCTGGCTGGCAGCCTTCGCGCTGGGTCGATGACTTCGGCGCCGACTACGTGACCGCGCCAGGCGAGGTGAAAATCGTCACCCTGGCTGATCAATCCCAGGTAACCCTGGATGCCGACAGCGCCATCGCCGTGGATTTCAGCCACGGCGAGCGGCATATCCAGCTACGTCGGGGCGCAGGATTTTTCCGCGTGACCCACACCGGCGAGTCGTTTGTCGTGGGGGCGGGCAGTGGCGAGGCGCGGGTGTTGGGCACGCAGTTTGAAGTGCGCCTGCAACCGGCGGGGGCCCAGGTGACGGTGTTGTCGGGGCGGGTTGGGGTGACGCCGTCGAAGCAGGGCCAGCAGCAAATACTCACGGCAGGCCAGCAAGTGGCCTACGCCGATGGCATCGCAGAGCCCCTGCATGCGGTCGACAGCGAGTCACGCCTGGCGTGGCGCGACGGCTGGCTCAATTATTACAAGGCGCCGCTGGCGGACGTGCTCAAGGATCTGGGCCGCTACTACCCAGGCCGCATCCTGTTGCTCAACGAAGAGATGGGCGCCAAGCGCGTCAGCGGCAGCTTCCCGAGCAAGGACCCGCAAGCCGTTTTGAATGCCTTGCAGGCGGTGCTGGGGTTTGAACAGCACCAGCTGCTGGGCCGGATGATCGTGGTGCGCTGATTACTGAGTCAGCGCCGCCATGATTTTCTCGGGGCTGTATTCGCGGATCAGCGTGCCGTTCACCGCCACAAACGGAATTCCGCCGCCGCCCAGCGCCTCATACGCCTTGCGGGCCTGGGCGTCTTTGTCGATATCAAACGCCTGGTAGGGAATGGCTTTCTGGTCGAGGAAGCGGCGAATCTGCTTGCAGTAGCCGCACCACTCGGTGGTGTAGAGCACCACCTGCGCCGACTCACGCAGGTGTTCGGGCGCCACCTGCGAAGGGTTGAACACCCGCTCGATCTTGCCCCAGTTCTGGATCACCACGACCACCAGCAACACCAGCAGGACTTTCTTGAAAACCCCGCCGAGCATCAGTTACGGCGCTTGAGCTGATCAGTCAGTTGCGTCGGCAGGCCCTTGATGATCAAGGTGCCAGCGGCTTCGTCGTACTCGATCTTGTCGCCCAGCAGGTGCGCTTCAAAGCTGATGGACAGGCCCTCGGCGCGTCCGGTGAAACGGCGGAACTGGTTGAGAGTGCGCTTATCCGCCGGGATTTCCGGCGACAGGCCGTAGTCCTTGTTGCGGATGTGGTCGTAGAACGCCTTTGGCCGATCTTCATCGATCAAACCCGATAATTCTTCAAGGCCCATCGGCTCGCCGAGCTTGGCCTGGCTGCTGGCGTAATCGACCAGGGTCTTGGTTTTCTCGCGGGCGGACTCGTCCGGCAAGTCTTCGCTTTCGACGAAGTCGCTGAAGGCCTTGAGCAGGGTGCGCGTCTCACCTGGGCCGTCGACACCTTCCTGGCAGCCGATGAAGTCGCGGAAGTACTCCGAGACCTTCTTGCCGTTCTTGCCTTTGATAAACGAGATGTACTGCTTGGACTGCTTGTTGTTCTGCCACTCGGAGACGTTGATGCGCGCCGCCAGGTGCAACTGGCCCAGGTCGAGGTGGCGCGAGGGGGTCACGTCCAGCTCGTCGGTCACCGCCACGCCTTCACTGTGGTGCAGCAGGGCGATGGCCAGGTAATCGGTCATGCCTTGCTGGTAGTGGGCAAACAGCACGTGGCCGCCGGTGGACAGGTTGGACTCCTCCATCAGTTTTTGCAGGTGCTCCACAGCAGTGCGGCTGAAGGTGGTGAAATCCTGGCCACCGTCGAAATATTCCTTCAACCAGCCGCTGAACGGGTGCGCGCCGGACTCGGCATGGAAGAAACCCCAGGCCTTGCCTTGTTTGGCGTTGTAGCTCTCGTTGAGGTCGGCAAGCATGTTCTCGATGGCGGCCGACTCGGCGAGTTCGGAGTCGCGGGCGTGGAGAACTGCGGGTGTGCCGTCGGGTTTTTTGTCGATCAGGTGGACGATGCAATGACGGATCGGCATAGGCTTCTCGGCTGGTTGAGCGGGGAGCGGTTGGCCTCCCCGAAAAGTCGCCCAGTGTACCGCACCCATTGGCCAAGACACCTGTCGAAGGGCATTTTGCAGGCTCTCCGACGGGGCATATGCCTTTTTTTCACGGTTTAGAGCGATAAAGCTGACCAAATGGGTAGGTAGAAGCGGATATTTCCCCGTCTCTGTGCTAGTTTTGCCCCGTCTTACGCCAAGTCTCGGCGATAAGCGTGCATTCAGCATCTGTCAGGTCGAACCAATCCCCGTTTCAAGCATCTATAACCCCGATCTCCGTGGTTATAGCCGGGGGTGCCAGGCCATGACGGCCAGGCTCGACGGCTGACACTGCACTCTGCAATCCATATGAATTTGATAGGGAAGGAACACCACAATGGCTATTACTAAAGACCAACTGATCGCTGACCTGGCTGAAGCAGTAGACGCACCGAAAACTACCGTGCGCGCTCTGCTGGACCAACTGAGCCAAGTTGTTGCTGACCAGCTGGAAAACGGCGGCGAAATCACTCTGCCAGGCGTTGGCAAACTGAAAGTGACCGAGCGTCCTGCCCGTACTGGCCGTAACCCTTCGACTGGCGCTGCCATCGAAATCGCTGCCAAGAAAGTTATCAAGCTGGTTGTGGCCAAAGGCCTGACCGACGCTGTTAACAAGTAAGACGCAGCAAAAAAACCGTGCTCCGGAGCGATCCGGGCACGGTTTTTTGTTGCCTGCGATTTGTTGCCGGTCCTAGCGAACCCAGCGCTGGCGCCAGATCTGCTGTTCGTTCTTGGTCTGGAAGGTCCAGGCCACGAAGCGGCTTTGCTTCTGCCCCTGGGACATTTCCACCACCTGGCTTTCCAGCACGCCGGCTTTTTTCAGGGCTGTCTCGATCGCGGGCAAGTTCGACGCTTTTGACACCAGTGTGCTGAACCACAACACCTTGTGGGCAAAATGCGCACTCTCGGCAATCAGCTGCGTCACAAACCGCGCCTCGCCGCCTTCACACCACAACTCCGCCGATTGGCCGCCGAAGTTCAGTACCGGCAACTTGCGCTTGGGATCCGCCTTGCCCAGGGCGCGCCACTTGCGCTCGCTGCCCTTGGTGGCTTCGTCCATGGACGCGTGGAACGGCGGGTTGCACATGGTCAGGTCAAAGCGCTCACCCGGCTCCAGCAGGTTCAGCAGGATCTGCTTGGGGTTGGTTTGCTGGCGCAGCTGGATGACCTTGCTCAGGTCGTTGGACTGCACGATGGCCTTGGCGGCGGCCACGGCGGTAGGGTCGACCTCCGAGCCGAGGAAGTTCCAGCGGTATTCCATGTAGCCAATCAGCGGGTAGACGCAGTTGGCGCCCATGCCGATGTCCAGCACCTTGACGATCGAACCGCGCGGGATCTTGCCGTCATTGCCGCTGGCCAGCAGGTCGGCGAGGAAGTGCACGTAGTCGGCACGCCCCGGCACGGGTGGGCACAGGTAATCGGCCGGGATGTCCCAGTGCTGGATGCCATAGAAGCTTTTCAGCAGCGCGCGGTTGAACACCCGCACCGCGTCCGGGCTGGCGAAGTCGATACTTTCCTTGCCGTACGGGTTGATGATCACGAATTGCGCCAGTTCCGGCGTGGTCTTGATCAGCGCCGGGAAGTCGTAACGGCCTGTGTGGCGGTTGCGCGGGTGCAGGGTGGCCTCTTTGCGCGGTACCACGGGCTTGGCCGGGGTGGCGGTTTTAGGCTTCTTGCGCGGAGGTTTTGGCGTGCTGGGGGCGGTCATGTTGATTCTGGTGTTGGCTCAAAGTGGTGGGCATTGTCACACATCCTGAGGCCAACTCGTTCAAATCTGGGCGCTGGCTTGCCGGCGATGCTGGCGACTCGGTCCATCCGCCATACCCAGGTGATGCTATCGCCGGCAAGCCAGCGCCTACATTTGTCGGGTTTTCAAGGCAAAAAAAGGGACCCGAAGGTCCCTTTTTCACACGGTTCGCACCCTTACAGGCTGGAAATCCGCGCATGTTGCTCCGCCAGCTTGCCCAGGGCCTGTTCAGCCTCGGCCAGCTTGGCGCGTTCCTTCTCGATCACTTCGGCCGGCGCCTTGTCGACGAATGCCGCGTTGGACAGCTTGCCGCCCACTCGCTGCACTTCGCCTTGCAGGCGCAGGATTTCCTTGTCGAGACGTGCGAGTTCCGCACCTTTGTCGATCAGGCCGGCCATCGGCACCAGAACTTCCATGTCGCCCACCAGCGCGGTGGCGGACAGTGGTGCTTCGGCTCCGTCGGCCAACACAGTGATCGACTCCAGTTTCGCCAGCTTCTTGAGCAGAGCGTCGTTCTCGGTGAGACGACGCTGGTCTTCGGCGCTGGCGTTCTTGACGAACACGGCCAGTGGCTTGCCCGGCCCGATGTTCATTTCGGCGCGGATGTTGCGCGTGCCGAGCATCAGGGTCTTGAGCCACTCGATGTCGCTTTCGGCGGCTTCATCGATGCGTGCTTCATTGGCCACCGGCCAAGGCTGCAGCATGATGGTCTTGCCGTCGATGCCGGCCAGCGGCGCGATGCGCTGCCAGATTTCTTCGGTGATGAACGGCATGAACGGGTGCGCCAGGCGCAGCGCCACTTCCAATACGCGTACCAGGGTGCGACGGGTGCCGCGCTGGCGTTCGACCGGCGCGTTTTCGTCCCACAGCACTGGCTTGGACAGTTCCAGGTACCAGTCGCAATACTGGTTCCAGATGAACTCGTACAAGGCTTGTGCGGCCAGGTCGAAACGGAACTGGTCGAGTTGGCGGGTCACTTCGGCTTCAGTGCGCTGCAGCTGCGAGATGATCCAGCGGTCAGCCAGGCTCAGCTCATAGGCTTCGCCGTTCTGGCCACAGTCTTCGCCCTTGTCCAGCACGTAGCGCGCGGCGTTCCAGATCTTGTTGCAGAAGTTGCGATAGCCTTCGACGCGGCCCATGTCGAACTTGATGTCGCGACCGGTGGACGCCAGCGAGCAGAAGGTGAAGCGCAGGGCATCGGTGCCGTAGCTGGCGATGCCGTCGGCGAATTCGTCGCGGGTCTGCTTCTCGATCTTCTTCGCCAGTTTCGGCTGCATCAGGCCCGAGGTGCGTTTCTGCACCAGGGTTTCCAGGTCGATGCCGTCGATGATGTCCAGCGGGTCCAGGACGTTGCCCTTGGACTTGGACATCTTCTGGCCCTGGCCATCACGCACCAGGCCGTGCACGTACACGGTCTTGAACGGTACCTGCGGCGTGCCGTCCTCGTTTTTCACCAGGTGCATGGTGAGCATGATCATCCGGGCAACCCAGAAGAAAATGATGTCGAAGCCGGTGACCAGCACGTCGGTGGAGTGGAATTTCTTCAGGAATTCGGTCTGCTGCGGCCAGCCCAGGGTGGAGAAGGTCCACAGGCCCGAGCTGAACCAGGTGTCCAGGACGTCGTTGTCCTGTTGCAGCGCAATGTCAGCCCCCAGGTTGTGCTTGGCACGCACTTCGGCTTCGTCGCGGCCGACATAGACCTTGCCCGATTCGTCGTACCAGGCCGGGATGCGGTGGCCCCACCACAGCTGACGGCTGATGCACCAATCCTGGATGTCGCGCATCCACGAGAAGTACATGTTTTCGTACTGCTTGGGCACGAACTGGATACGGCCGTCTTCCACGGCAGCAATGGCCGGCTCAGCCAACGGCTTGGTCGACACGTACCACTGGTCGGTCAGCCACGGCTCGATCACGGTACCGGAGCGGTCGCCTTTCGGGACTTTCAGGCCGTGGTCGTCAACGCTGACCAGCAGGCCGGCGGCGTCAAAGGCCGCAACGATCTGCTTGCGTGCTTCAAAGCGGTCGAGGCCGGCGTATTCGGCCGGGATCTTGCCGTCGATGGTGTCGTTCAGCGTGCCGTCGAGGTTGAACACCTGGCAGGCCGGCAGGACAGCGGCGTTCTTGTCGAAGATGTTCAGCAGCGGCAGGTTGTGACGCTTGCCGACTTCGTAGTCGTTGAAATCGTGGGCCGGGGTGATTTTCACGCAGCCGGTGCCGAATTCCGGGTCGCAGTAATCATCCGCGATGATCGGGATGCGGCGGCCGACCAGCGGCAGCTCGACGAACTTGCCGATCAGAGCCTGGTAGCGCTCATCATTCGGGTTAACGGCCACGGCGGCGTCGCCGAGCATGGTTTCCGGACGGGTGGTGGCGACGATCAGGTAGTCGTTGCCTTCGGCGGTCTTGGCGCCATCGGCCAGCGGGTACTTGAGGTTCCACAGGAAGCCTTTCTCGTCGTGGTTTTCCACTTCGAGGTCGGAAATCGCCGTGTGCAACTTGGTGTCCCAGTTGACCAGGCGCTTGCCGCGGTAGATCAGGCCGTCTTCATGCAGGCGCACGAAGGCTTCTTTCACGGCTTCCGACAGGCCGTCGTCCATGGTGAAGCGCTCACGGCTCCAGTCGACGGACGAACCCAGGCGACGGATCTGACGGCTGATGTTGCCGCCGGACTGGTCTTTCCATTCCCAGATCTTCTCGAGGAATTTCTCGCGACCGAGGTCGTGACGGTTCTGGCCGGTGGCTTCGAGTTGGCGTTCCACCAGCATCTGGGTGGCGATACCGGCGTGGTCGGTGCCTGGCTGCCACAGGGTGTTGCGGCCCTGCATGCGGCGGAAACGGATCAACGCATCCATGATCGCATTGTTGAAGCCATGGCCCATGTGCAGGCTGCCAGTGACGTTCGGTGGCGGAATCATGATGGTGTAGGAATCGCCCGCGCCTTGCGGAGCGAAATAATTCTCGGACTCCCAGGTCTGGTACCAGGAAGTTTCAATAGCGTGCGGTTGGTAGGTCTTATCCATGCGCGGCGGGACCCTAGTTGGCATTAATTCAGGAAAGCCGACAAGTATAGCGGGGGGGAGCAGCTGCAAGCTACAAGCGACAAGCTGCAAGTTGATCGCGGTGCTCTGACTTGCAGCTGGAGGCTTGAAGCTAGTTGCTTGTGGCCGCGGCGATCAGCCGCTCCATGCGCGCATCCAGCCGGCGCTTGATCTCGGTCTCGATATGCGGGGCAAAGTCGTCGATCACGTCTTGCATGATCAATTGCGCGGCGGCGCGCAGTTCGTTGTCCAGGTGCAGCAACAAGGCGTCCGGGGACTTCTCGGCGACAGGCTCTGCAACGAGGGCGGCTGGCGCGACAGGCGCAGCAACCGGCTCAGGTGCGGCAGGTTTGCCACCGACCATGTCGAACAACAGCGGAATCTGTACCTCGCCATTGACCGATTCGGTCAGCAGCGGCGGTTGCAAGTCATCATCACCCAGCAACTGACGGATCGACTCGAGGTCGTCCAGCAGGTGGTCGTCTTTTTTTATAGGGTTTGGAGTGTCCATCATGTGCTCAAAGTCGTTGTAGCCGGTGATCTTGCAAAGGATAGCCCTGTTCGCGGTAGAAGCGGAAACTCTCCCGCGCGGCCTGACGAATAGCCGGATCTTCGACCACCACTTCCGCCACGCGGGCGAATGCCTTGGCAAAGGGCGGTACTTTCAGGTCCAGGTTGACCAGCAGGTCATGGTGATCGCCACAGCTGTCGCCCAGGCCCAGGACGATCAGGCCTTCGGGTTCGGATTCGGCGGGGCCGTGGGGCACGAAGCTTTCACCCTTGAAGCGCCAGAGGCGCGCGTCGAGTTCATCGCGTTGGGTCGCGTCGCTGCAATGCAGGTAGATGCGGTGGCCCATGCGCCAGGCTTTTTCGGTGAGTTTGCAGGCAAAGTCCAGGCGCGCGGAGGGATCGGCGCTGGGCAATATATAGAAGTCGACTTGGGTCATTACAGTTCCTGGGCATGCGCATACCCCTTGCAGGAGCCGGCTTGCCGGCGATGAGGCCCTTGAGTCTGGTGGCGATTTCAAGGCAGCCATCGCCGGCCAGCCGGCTCCAGCGCA